>DAOWGL010000138.1 GCA_030637455.1 Candidatus Nitrosopumilus sp.
AAAGAACTGGGATGATGTTCCAGACAATGTCAAAGCTACATTTGACAAACTTGGAATTCCAGAAGCTGAAAAGAAATTCTTAGCTGGCGTTGGTGCACAATATGAGTCTGAAGTTGTATATCACAGTCTAAGAGAAGATTTAGCAAAACAAGGTGTTCTCTTTTTAGATACTGATGCAGCTCTTATTGAACATCCAGAGTTATTCAGAAAATACTTTGGTAAAATTATTCCTCCAGAGGATAACAAATTTGCAGCATTGAATAGTGCCGTATGGAGTGGTGGCTCTTTCATCTATGTTCCACCAGGTGTTCATATTGACATGCCTCTACAAGCATACTTTAGAATTAACGCAGAAAACATTGGTCAGTTTGAAAGAACATTGATTATTGTTGATGAAGGTGCAGAAGTTCATTACATTGAAGGTTGCACTGCTCCTGTCTATTCTTCAGAATCACTACACTCTGCAGTTGTAGAATTAGTTGCACTCAAAGATGCAAAACTAAGATACACTACAATTCAAAATTGGAGTTCTGATGTTTACAATCTTGTAACAAAACGTGCATATGCACATGAAGGTGCAACTGTTGAATGGATCGATGGAAACATTGGTAGTAAATTAACAATGAAGTATCCTGGAGTTTATCTTATGGGTGAGAGAGCATATGGTGAAACACTATCTATTGCCTTTGCTGGCAAAGGACAACATCAAGACACAGGCGCTAAAATGGTTCATCTTGCACCAAATACCACTTCTAAAGTCACATCAAAGTCAGTAAGTAGACTTGATGGCCGTTCCACTTACAGAGGAATGTTACATGTAGCAAAAGGTGCTACTGGTGTAAAATCTACTGTAAGATGTGATGCATTACTCTTAGATGATACATCTAAAACTGATACCTATCCATACATGGAAATTAATCAAGAAGATGCAACAATTACCCACGAGGCAACTGTTGGAAAAATTGGTGATGAACAAATCTTCTATCTTATGAGTAGAGGATTCAATGAGGAAGAAGCACTATCTCTAATTGTAAATGGTTTCATGGAACCATTCACAAAAGAATTACCGATGGAATATGCTGTTGAATTAAACAGACTCATCAAATTAGAGATGGATGACTCAGTGGGATAATCTCCACAAAATATAATTTTGATGAATCATGTCACAAGCCCTTCTTTCAAAACTCAATACGACTCACATAGATGAGATTTCTTCATCAAGAAATGAACCTGATTGGTTAAAAGATTACAGAAAAAGTTCTCTATCTATCTATGATGGTTTGGCAATTGAGTTATCTCCACTTTACAACAAATACACTGATGCAAAAAAAATGGATCCAGAAAAAGTATCACTTTCAACATCAACAACTGCAACTGTTCCAGATTTCCTTAAAAAAAGATTAAGCGAACTAGAAAAAGAAATTTGTATTATTCAAATTGGAACCAATATTCATAAAATAAATCTCCCTGATGATTTAAAATCTAAAGGATTAGTGATTTCTTCTATATCTGATGCAATTAAAAACAATCCTGAATTGGTAAGAAAAGCACTAGAGGCCTCTAAATCTGAAGAAGATAAATTTACAGCACTAAATAATGCTGCATTTAATTCTGGAATATTCATTCACATTCCACGTAATTTAGTATTGGACAAACCTGTTTACTTTTTGACATGTCTATCTGATGATAATCATTCTGTGATTTCTAGAAATGTAATATTTGCAGATGAGGGTAGCAAAGCTTCAATTGTTCAAGAGTTGTATTCACCAAAAACTGAAGCACAACAAGCATATCTTGAATTACTAAACACCAATCTTGCAGCAAATGCACAACTGGATATTACCACTTTACAAATGATGGATCAACATGCTGTAACTTTTACAACAAGACGAACTGATTTAGCACAAGATTCCAAAGTAAATTGGTATTCTGGATTGTTTGGTTCAATGTTGTCTAGATACAAAATTGAATATTTCCTTAATGGTAATGGTGCATCTTCAAATGATTCTGAAGTAATTTTTGGAAACAACGAACAATCCTTTGATATTCAAACTAACGTAAATCATGAAAGTCCATCTACCGAAGCAAGAGTAGTCGAAAAATCAATTCTAAGAAATAAATCAAAATCTCTTTTCAAAGGAATGATTAGAATTAAAGAAAATGCTGCAAAATCAAATTCATTTTTGTCTGGTCGTTCTATTCTTTTAGACAAAGATGCAAAATCTGATGCAATTCCTGGATTAGAAATTTTTACCAACGATGTAAAGGCCACTCACTCTGCATCAGTTGCACAAATTGATGAAGAACAAATATTCTATTTGAAAACCAGATGTCTTACTCACGCAGAAGCTGAGAGAATAATTATTGAAGGATTCTTGGAACCTCTTTCAAGAAAAATGTCAATCCAAGTCAGAGCATGGATTGCTTATCTTATTGAATCTAAATGGGAAAATAGAGAGCTTACAATTAACACTGATGAAGAACTAGCAAAGTTTGTTGAAATTGAGGAAACTCGTTACAATGAAGACTCTGAAATAGAACAACACTACAAGTATCGGTGATATTTTGACTGAATGGATTAAAGCTTGCACTTTGGAGCAGGTAAAAGAAGGGCAACTTTTTGGATTTGTATATGAAGGCAAAAAACTCCTTATCGCAAATTTAAAGGGCAAAATTCATGCTACTGATTTAATATGCACTCATGCTGATGCAGACCTTTCAACTGGATTTCTTAGTGATGAAGGAGTTCGATGTCCATTACATCTTTCTGTTTTTAATTTAGTTAATGGTGAACCGCAAAATCTTCCTGCAGAAACTCCTCTTTCAATATATAATGTTAAAATAGACGCCAATGAAATTTACGTGGAGATTTAAGACATGCAAAGCACAGAGTCATTATTTGAAAATATACGAAATGATTTTCCAATTCTAAAAAGAACTGTTAGGGATAACAAGCAACTTGTTTATCTTGATAATGCATCAACTACACAAAAACCAAATCAAGTAATTGATGCTATTACAGACTATTATAGAAATCATAATGCAAATATTCACAGAGCAGTGTATGCTCTTGCTGAAGAAGCAACTGAAGCATATGAGGCCTCAAGAGATAAAGTCGCAAATTTTGTTAACATAAAAAATCGCCAAGAAATTATTTTTGTTCGTGGTACAACTGAGGCAATTAATTTAGTTGCATATGCATGGGGCAGACCTCACATTAATGAAGGTGATATTATTGTCACAACTGAATATGAACATCACAGTAACATTGTTCCATGGCAACTTCTCACTCAAGAGAAACGTGCAAAATTAGAATATATTGGAATGGATGATGATGGAGAATTAATTTTAGATGATCTTGACAAATATCTTGCAACAGGCAAAGTCAAACTTGTAACTTTTAGTTTAATGTCAAATGTTCTTGGAACAATTACTAATGCTGAAAAAATTATTGAGAAATGTAAAGCGGCAGGTGTACTCACTCTAATTGATGGGGCACAAGCAGTTCCACACATGAAAGTTGACCTTGAAAAATTAGGGTGTGATTTCTTTGCATTTTCTGGGCATAAAATGCTCGGACCTACAGGAATTGGTGTCTTGTGGGTTAAAAAATCTGTTTTAGAAACTATGGTTCCATTTCATGGCGGTGGTGATATGATTAGAGAAGTTCACAAGTATGAAACTACATGGAATGATTTGCCTTACAAATTTGAAGCAGGTACTCCAAACATTGCAGATGTTGTAGGTTTGGGTGCTGCAATAGACTATCTTACTAAAATTGGAATGGACAATGTGCGAGAACATGAAATTGAATTAACAAAATATGCTATTGAAAAATTATCTGCAGTCAAAGGACTTCATATCTATGGTACTAAAGATATTTCAAAACGTGGCGGTGTGATTTCATTTAATTTTGCAGATGTTCATCCTCACGATGTTGCTCAAATTGTTGATGGGGAAGGAATTGCAGTTAGATCTGGCCATCATTGTGCACAAGTATTAATGGAAAGACTAAATGTTGCAGCCACATCTCGTGCTAGCTTTTACATTTACAATACTAAACAAGACATTGATATTCTGGTAAATTCATTAAATATTGTGGCAAAGGTGTTCAAATTATGAGTGGTAATGCAGACATTTACCATGAAATGATAGTTGATTATTCAAGAAATCCAATAAACTACGGAGAAATTGAAAATCATGATGTCACTTTTCATGATTCGAATCCGTTATGCGGCGATAGTATTGACATTGATATAAAAATCGATGAAGACAAAGTTACTGATATTAAATTCCATGGAAAAGGTTGTGCAATTTGTATGGCATGTTCTTCAGTTTTAACTGAAATTACAAAAGGAAAAAGTATTGATGAGGCAAGGGCGATTGAAAAAAATGATGTTTTGAGTGAATTAGGTCTTGAACATTTACAAGCTGTCCGAATCAAATGTGCTCTACTCTCCCTCAAAGTACTCAAATCTGCTCTTTATACCTACATTGGAAAGAATCTAAGTGATACTCAAGATGTGGATAAACTAAAAGAAGAGGCAGATAATCTGTACTAGTATGAGTGATTTTACTCCTACAGTTCCAATTGCACTCCAAATTAGAAAAATAATATTTGAAAAATTCAATGATGTTGATAATAAATTTACAAATGATGAGATTTTTGAAATTATAAAATCCAATGGTGATCTGGATCCTTCTTGGATAATTGATGACACTGAATCCTTTTTTACAGATATTTGTGATTCTGGTCTTACAAGAAATATTGCTCAGAATTTTACTACTGTATATCTAAAATTATTTGATCCTATTGAAAAATTTCATTGTGATGCTTGTAACAATGATGTCTATCTGGGCGCGTCAGAAGAAAGATTATGTCCAAACCCTTCTTGTAAATCTGCTATTTAGATTTGTATTTTATTGCAGCATCTTCTAATGCTTTAATCATTGGTAATTTTTCTCCAGTGAGATAAAGTACTAGTGCACCACCAGCTGTACTAACATGATTAATTTTATCTGCTAATCCTTGTTGTTTTAATGCAGTAGAGAGATGTCCGCCACTTACAATAGTTGTTGCCATTGAATTTGCAACTGAATTAAGTAGTGCTTTTGTTCCATAACTGAAATTTTCTTTTTCAAAAAATCCTGCAGGTCCACTAATAAACACAGTTCCAGCTCCTGCAATTAATTTTGAATAATACTCTACTGTCTTTGGGCCTAAATCAAATATTTTATCTCCTTTACCCATTTCTCTTACATCCATCTCTACTCTTTCTCCGTCTTTGTCAATTGCAATATCTACAGGTGTTGCAAAAACATCTGGATATTCCCCAATCAATGCGTGTGCCTTTGCAACTACTTCTTCCTCCCGTTTTATTCCAAGTGGTGATTTTATTCTAGCTTGAGCCCGCATGAACACATTGCCAATTAATCCAGTTAACAAAACATGATCTGCACGACCATTCTGAATCAATAATTTAATTGCCTCTAACCTGTCTGGAATTTTAGAGCCACCCAAGACAATTACGTGAGGTGCTTTGGCAACTGTCATTATTTCATCTAGGTTTCTAACTTCTCTCTCGACAATTCTTCCTGCACATGCAGGTAGTACCTGTGGAAATCCAACTATTGATGGATGTGATCTGTGAGCACTTGGGAATGAATCTAACACACATAGATCAAATAACTTCGATAAACGAGAAACCATGATTGTTTTAGCTGCATTTTCTGGTGTAAATTCATAATTTTCTTCTGCACACAATCGAAGATTATCTAAGAGTAAAATTTCACCATCTTCTAAATTCTTGATTGCATTTTGTGCAGCTTCCCCAATTGTATCTTCTACATATTTTATTTTTCTACCCATTAATTTTTCAAGAACTTTGGCATGCTTGTCCATACCTGTATACTCGTTGTTTCCCACTCTTCCTTGGTGAGAACCTATGACAACTTTTGCCTCTTTTAATGACTGTAAAGTTTCAATTGCCTCTTCAATCCTTTTTGTTCCTAAAATCTCCAATGTTTCAGGATCTATGGGACAGTTCATATCCACTCTCAAAAAAACGGTTTTACCTTTTAGGTCAAAATCATCTAGCGTGAGTACCTTCACAACTTGTCTATTGTCCCCTTGGTTAAATTCTTTGAGTCGATCTGAGATATTTCATTATTTTATTTCTGAATTGCAGTTAAATTTCAAAACTTATCTATTGACAAAAATTAAAAGACACGTGTTTGAGGTTTCGTTAATTGCAAAATTGGATTTTTGATATTCGGTCTCGTTCATTTGTTCTGCTTACAATTTTATTTCTAATTATTACAGCCTTGGTTTATTCTGGAGTTACAGGAAATTTTGATCAAAGTATTATATTGTTTTTTTCTGAAAATGTTGGAAATGCATCTCTTGATCTCATAATGCAATCTATCACTGAAAGTGGGGAGGCTTTGTGGATGTTAGGATTTGCAATTATGATATTGATAATTCCAAGAACCAGGAGAGTTGGAGTTACTTTGATGATTTTGATTGTAATTTCGACATTGCTTACGGGTTATGTAAAATGCGGTGTGGACCGAGATAGGCCTGATTTTGAATATGAATCTGTTCCATTCCCAGTCCCTGTAAGCAAAGATACCTTTGCCTTATTTTGTGAGGGTGGTTATGATGCCTCATACCCTTCTGGCCATGCAGCCAGGTCCATGATATTTGCAATTATTTTGGGATATGCTCTATCTGAAAGGTTCCCACGTGGAGCATATCTAATGTTCTTGTATCCTATTTTAATTTCATTAAGCAGACTTTATGTCTTGGAGCATTACCCCATGGATGTAATCGGTGGCACTGTAATTGGAGTTATGTTGGCTGGAGTTATGGCAAAGAGAACTAAACTTTACAAACTTTTTGATAAATCAAAAACCTAATTCTGTTAAAACATCTCTGTGAATCAGAACTATTGCATAATGTTCATCATCATGATGATATGTCCAATATTTGATATCTCTATCTTCTTTCTTTTGTCTTAACCCTGTAGTTATTCCAGTGGTAATTGTATATCCTATTCTTTTTGCAAGTTTTGATTCTTTTGGCATTAAGACTTTGTATCCTTCTTTTTTCCCCTTAAATCCCAGATTCACCATGTCTTCTACTGCACTAATTGCTTCTTTTTCACTTTTTAGATCATATGTTTTTGATATTGACAAATCTTTTGGATGAAATTCCATGTTGTTGGTATTTTCTTTTGACTAATATTTTTTAAAAAAATCTGTTTTAGCGATCAAATGATGTTAATTTTCTTTACATGAAAGTCAAATCATGGTCATATTCACCACTTAACCGACTCTTTTGTCCTGGTTGATTTATTGGTCTCATTAGAAAAACTAGTAATTCAATTACGACAAAAGAAACAAGAAGCATCAAAACTTCGTCAAAAAGCTGAAAACCAAGTTAAAGAATTTCGTACAGCAGAAAAACGTTCTTCATCAGGTTTACACACAATTGATAAAAAAATTGAATCTGAACGTGAAGAATCTGGTGATGTTTCAACAGTTCTTCTAAGAAAAAATGCTCAATTGGAAAGTATTGGAAGACTGATAGCAACAGCAGAAGATCGGTTATCTACAGAAAAAGAGGCAATAGAACAACTCGAACAAGAAATTGAATTTGCTGATAGTCCTCTAGAAAAGCAAAATGCTGAGGATAGATTACGTTCATTAAATAATCGTGTAGACGAATTAGTTGAAGAAATCAAAAGTAGACAAAAGACTGCAAAGAAGATTACAGGCGATGTCACAAATTTCTCTGATATTAAATCAAAAATTGTTTCAAAAATTCAAAAACAAACTAAATCAAAACCATCTTTACGTGAAACTAAAGTTTCAAGTCACAAGGCAGCACAAAAATTCCTTAAGGAATTAGAAAGAAGAACAAAATCTGAAGAATCTGCTCAAAAATCCTTGGACAATGCATATTTAAAATTAAAAGAATTGATGGCAAAGAAAAAGACTGCAGCTAAAAAGAGACCAGCAAAGAAAAAGACTGCAGCTAAAAAGAGACCAGCAAAGAAAAAGACTGCAGCTAAAAAGAGACCAGCAAAGAAAAAGACTGCAGCTAAAAAGAGACCAGC
>DAOWGL010000193.1 GCA_030637455.1 Candidatus Nitrosopumilus sp.
AATGCAATACGGTCATTACCACATATTCGAACAAGTATGACACTTAACGTGATTGCTGAACAAGAATGATTTTATTTTTTAGATCGAGGTCCAGCCTCTATAGATTCATTCAAAATCAAGATCATTTTTAATTCATAGTGGTTTTGAATGTATTATGGCTTTTACTAGATGTGACAAATGCGGAGAACTTAGATTTGATAAAAAAATTAATCTTTGTGGACATTGTGGCCATCGAATTACAAAGATTGCTAAAACATTTGAGTGAAACTAGATCCCTTTAATGGGTTAAATTTTAGAATCACAAATTATCCTCAAAATGGCTGGTGTAAACCCTGAATGTTGTGTACTTTACCAAAACACTCAATAGAATTATGATTTGCTGATTTTTGAATGTCATTTAATAATGAATTATTGGAAAAATTAATGGAATTTAATGAAAAAAATTCCCCAAAATTTACACTTTATGTAAATGAAGGAACTTATCCAATTACAAGTACTTCGATAACTAATTCTCCAATCCCGGTAAATGAACCCACCACTCGTGGAGGGGTATATTTTTCAGATAAATTTGCATACAAAATGAAATGTGTTGTTGAAGACCTTTCTGTAGTGCCTCTACTTACAAAGAAAATGCTTGGACCAAATACTGAGTTTGGAGATCTAAAAATTACTACTACAATTGATTCTGATGGTAAATCAATCCCCATTGAAATTTTTACCAATCTTACAAACAGTGTTCAAACTCCAAGTTCAATTGAATTGAGTTTGATTATTGTAAAGTTAGAATCTATTTAACTCACTTTGAAATATTGATCATATTTCTCTCTGAGTTCTTTATCTGATAATACTTCATATGCTTTGTTTAGTTCTGCCATCTCTTCTTCAGAATCTTCTTTAGTTTTATCTGGATGAGTTTTTTTTGCCAGTTCTCTGAAATTCTTTTTGATTTCCTCGGGGGTGGCATCTTTTGAAACTCCTATAACATCATAGTAGTTTGGAAGTTCATCATTGTTCATTGCTTCTCTGAATTCTTTGTCATCTTTTGTATTCCTTCTTTTGCCCAATTCTTCATAATCATCTCCCCAATCTGAATGATACTTTTCATATGTATTTTCTTTTTTTGATTCTAAATTTTCTTTATCATATGATGTCTTTTTTCTAAGGATAACGTCTCTTGCTAAAAATAAAAACACTGCCAATATTGCAATGATAAATCCTGAAAACAACATGATTTTCTCTTCATCTGTCACTTCAAGTTCCCTGTTGAGATTACTTTCTTGAGCACTTGCTGACTGTAGTCCCCCAAAGACAATAATTGAAATTACAAAAATACTGAAATTCTTCATTTTTTCTTTCCTATGATAATCTAAAATCTTCTTTTGCAGTATTTAGAACTACATGAGTTATGGTATTTTCCACATTAGGAATTGTTGCCAGCTCCTTTACAAACTTGCTTAATTCTGTCCTTTCTTTGAATTTTGCAATGATTATAGTATCTGTTGACCCTGTAATGTCATACACGCCGCAAACATTTTCAAATTTTGCAATTTCATTCTCGATATCCATCACTTTGTCGTTTTTTGCAATGATTTCAATAATTGCAGTCAATGAGTATCCAATTTTCTCATGATCAATAATTGTAGTGTATCCGCGGATGATCTTCTCTTTTTCTAATTTCTTCATTCTAGATAGTATTGTTACTGTTGACATGCCGAGTTTTAGAGCAAGCTGTCTGGCAGATTGCCTTGCATCCACTAGTAGATGTTTTAGAATTTTCTCATCTGTTTCATCCAGGTTCATATTCTATAATGGCGAAAAATTTATTTAAATTTTCATGAAATTCGTGTAAATTTGTTTGATTTTCTCTTACCCTGTCTTTGTATTTTTTTCAAATTTAATACAAATGATGTCTAGAGTAATCTATGGGTGAAATTGAAGAACTGGTTCAGAAAGGCCAGACCCTAATGGATGAAGGAAAATTCGATGATGCTCTTGGATTCTTTGAGCAGGCTCTTTTATTGAATCAAAATGATCCTGACCTTTGGAATAACAAAGGAGTGGCACTGAGAAGTTTAGGTAGATACGAGGAATCCATGGAGTGTTTTAACAAATCTCTTGAAATTGAACCTAGAGACAAATTTGCATCTTGATGTCTAATTGGTTATTGTATAATGATCGCTGATTTAATAATTAATTTTTCTTATTCAAAGAATGTCTAGTCAGATTTTATGTCCACAATTGATAGTTGAAGAGACAAAAAATCAGTTTATTATTAACAAAATAATGCCAAACCCTGTGAGCGATAAAATTGAGAAGATGATGGCACAAGCTTTTGAATGTGTTGAGGATGAGAATTTTTCTGATGCTTTGAAATTATATGATTTGGCTCTAAAAGAAGACCCTGATAATGTCAATATCCTAATTGACAAAGGCGCAACTTTACAAAACATAGGAAAACTAAAACTTGCAATTCGCTCATATGATAAAGCCCTTGAAATTTCTCCTGAAAATATTAATGCATTGTTAAACAAAGGTTCTACATTACATTCAGATGAAAAATACCTTCAAGCAATAGAGTGCTATGATTCTGCTTTGAACATTGATAAAAAATGTGCAATGGCTCTTGCATACAAGGGCCTTTCATTAGGAGAAATGGGTGAACTTAAAGAAGCCATAAACCATTTCAAAAAAGCATTATCTATTGACAAACATTATGATTTGGCAAGTATTTCAAAAGATATGGCTCAGGAATTATTAAAATCAATTAACGAAAAAAAATCTAAAATACAGTAACGTCGCCTTCTGCTGGCTCTCGGTTTGGCTGTTCATTATCTTTGAAAAAGTCGCTATGTTTTGAATTTTGATGTTCTCGTAATTCTTCTATATTCTCAAAACCCTCATGACACAAGTAGCATTTTGGTTTATGTTCATCAACTAGAGGAAGTACCATGATATTGCTATCCTGACTGGTTACTTATTTCTTGAGACTGGAATGAATCATAGCAAAATTATGCCAAATGCTTGGGCAAGAATTGCAATAACTGCAACTATTATAATTTTCATTCCTAATCCCATATTGTTTTGTATAATTCACTAAGGCATATATCCTGATAGGAAAATCCACCAATATGTTAGAACAACTAGTTGGAGATTCACAAGCTTTAGATCGTGCCCTTGCTGGTGAGGAACTTTCCTACAAAGATGGCTTGGAATTGATGAATTATGATAATTTACATTTACTTGGAGCAGTGGCTGATAACTCTAGAAAAAAACTAGTTGATGATACTGTAACATTTGCAGCATCATATTACATGAATTACACCAATGTCTGTGCAGCTAGTTGTCAGATGTGTGCATTTTATCGAAAAGAGGGTGCAGATGATGCATACACACTAACTCCCCAAGAAATTGAAGCGCGAGTTGGAATTGCAAAGCAGATGGGTGCTACTGAAGTTCACATTGTTGGTGGCTTTCATCCAAAGCTTCCTTTAGAATATTATGAAGATATGATGAGGTCAATCAAAAAGAGTCACCCTCAACTTAACATCAAAGCATTAACTGCAGCAGAGATTTACTATTTATCAAAATTGACAAAAAATTCTACTAAAGAAATTTTATCTCGTCTAAAAGATGCAGGACTTGATTCAATGCCTGGTGGGGGAGCTGAGCTATTTCATCCTGATGTTAGAGGAAAAATAGTTCGAGGAAAATGTACAGGACAACAATGGCTAGATGTTATCGAGGAGGCTCATAATATGGATATCAAAAGCAATGTTACCATGCTTTATGGGCATATTGAAAAACCTGAACATATTGTTGATCATCTAATCAAGGTACGTGAATTACAAAAGAAAACAAATGGATTTCTTACTTTGATTCCTTTGAAATTCAGTTTAGATAACACTGAACTGGAACAACAACATTTGGTGAACAATGAATGCTCATCAGTTTATGATTTACGAATTGTTGCACTATCGAGATTAATGCTTGCAAATGTTCTAAACAACATCTCAGTTTACTGGGTTGCTTATGGCAAAAAGCTTGCCCAAGTTGCATTGTCTAATGGTGGCAATGATTTGGTTGGAACTGCATTTTCTGAGGAAATTTACAAATCTGCTGGAAAGGCAACTTCTTCTTCAGTTGAGGAACTGGCAACAATGGTAAAAGAGATTGGCCGTATCCCTGCACAAAGAAATACGCATTTTGATATTTTGAAAAAATTCTAACCCATCTGTTTTTTAATAGAATCTAACTTTTCTTCCATCTTGACTTGTTTGTCTCGTCTTGAATCTATTTTGATAATTACCTCAACTCTTGCTATGCCTAAATTGTGAACTGTCTCCGTCATTTGTTTTGTTGCAGTGTTTATGACATCCATATCATTTGACTCTAGAATTGTACCCATTGCATTGATTTCATATCTTAGATTTTCAATTTTTTGAATTGATTCTATTGCCTTTGCAATGTAAAAACTGGCACTGGTGGTTCTAGTTGCCATCGGGTAAATGCTGATTTCAGCTTGAATCATACCTCAAAAGTGCTGATTTTATACTATTAAGTGGTTAAAATGACATGAAATCTCAAAAACTACAACGTTCAAGGGAAACTTTCATAGAAAGAATGGCTACCAAAGACGAAAAGACAATTCGCAGTTATGGTATAGCAATTAACAACTTTGAGAATTTCTGTA
>DAOWGL010000058.1 GCA_030637455.1 Candidatus Nitrosopumilus sp.
CTATAATTACTTGCTGGCAATACTGATTTCAAAGTCTGGAACTAGCCCTTTCTCTTTTGCCATTTGGAATAGTCTTCTAATTGATTCCTCTCCAGGATCTCCCATGTTTACAGTTACATGGTTTACATACATTTTTACAAATTTCTCAATTAGACTCCTTTCTTTACCTCTGGCATATTGCATTGCGTATTCTATTGCATCATCAAAATGCTCTATTCCAAACTCTATTGATTTTTGTAGATATTTGTCAAACTTTACTATTGTATCCATGCCTAGGTCTGTTCTCATGACGTTAATCCCTAGAGGTACTGGTAGGCCGTTTGTAGTTTTATCCCACCATTCTCCAACATCTAAAATTTTGACATTGCCTTCTTGTTCATAAGATAACTGAGTTTCATGAATTACCAATCCTACATCCACTTTGCCTGATTTTACAGCTTCTGGAATGTCGCTGAAATTCATCTCAACATAATCAAACTTTCCAATCATTAATTGTAGGAGTAAAAATGCTGATGTCATTTTTCCAGGGATGGCAATTTTGCATTTTTTAATCTCATCAATTGTCATCTGTTTTTTAGCAGTAACAATTGGACCATAGTTAATTCCAAAACTTCCACCACTTCTCAAGATTGTGTATCCTGGAATAAACGCACATGCATGAACTGAAACTGCAGTTACATCAAGTTCCGGATTTGTTGCTTTACGATTTAATTTCTCAATATCTTCAATAACGTGATTTACTGTAAACTCTGGAGATGGGACTTTGCCTGTAAACATTCCATAAAACATGAATGCGTCATCTGAATCAGGGGTGTGGCCTACAGAAATTTCCATATCTATTTCCTTGATTCTGGTAATAAATACCAAAAAGAAGAGAAAGAAAAAATGTCAATTTATCGCTGCAAAAAAGATTCATGATGTTTCTAGCCGTATGATCTACTGATCTTTTAAAAAACTAAGGTTTAATACCTGAATTCAAAGTTTTTCGAACATGGCAAAATTCAAGTCTACTGGAGAGGTAATGAAAATTATCCAGAACAAAGCCAATATTCGTAACTTTGGTGTTATTGCCCACGTAGACCATGGAAAAACAACAATGAGTGACAGCCTTTTGGCAAACTCTGGAATTATTGCCCCCTCAGCTGCTGGAAAAGCACTTGCAATGGACTTTGATAAAGAAGAACAAGAAAGAGGAATTACAATTTACCAAGCAAACGTTACCTTGCTCTTTGCCCAAAAAGATCAAGAATATGTAATTAACATGATTGATACCCCAGGCCACGTCGATTTCAGTGGAAGGGTAATTCGAAGTCTCAGAGCAATTGATGGTGCAGTAGTAGTTTGTGATGCAGTAGAAGGTATCATGACACAAACTGAAACTGTAACTAGAATGGCACTTGAAGAGCGAGTAAAACCAGTTTTGTTTATCAACAAAGTGGATAGACTCATCAAAGAATTACGATTAACTCCAGAAAAAATGCAAGCACAATTAGCCGAAGTCGTTTCAAATTTCAATACCCTAGTTGACACATATGCAGAACCAGAATACAAAGAGAAATGGAAAGTATCCATTCAAGATGCAAGTGTAACATTTGGTTCAGCCAAAGATAGATGGGCAATTAACACTGATTTAATGAAAGAGAGAGGAATCACATTCAAAGATGTAATTGATGCATACAATGATGAAAAACTTGAGGCACTTATTGAGAAAGCACCCCTAGCTGATGCAGTACTTGGAATGGTGGTAAAACACCATCCAGCACCACAGGATGCAATCAAGTACAGAATCCCACAAATTTGGAAAGGTGATTTAGAATCTGATATTGGTAAAGCTTTGCTTGCAGGTAGTGATGATGGTCCAACCATTATGATGGTTGTAAACATGGTTTTAGATCCAGCAGCTGGTCCTGTTGCAATTGGAAGACTATTTTCAGGTACTATCAAAGACGGTCAAACTTTACACATTATAGATGAGAAAAGAGAAGGACGTGTTCAATCAGTCAATTTCTTTATGGGCAACCAAAGAGAACAAGTTGGCGAATTGGGTGCAGGAAATATTCCAGCTTTACTAGGATTAACTGAATGTAGAGCAGGAAACACACTATCATCTGTTAAAGGAATACAAATGTTTGAGGGTGTCAAATATGTCTCAGAACCAGTTGTTCAAATTGCAATTGAGCCTAAACATCCTAAAGATTTACCTAAACTCGTAGACATTTTAAGACAACTCACAATTGAGGATCCAAATCTAGTTGTAAAAATTGATGAGGAATCTGGTGAGACGATTGTTGCAGGAATGGGTGTACTACACTTGGATGTTGCAGTACATAGAATTCAAGATGCAAAATGTGAGATTATAACATCTGAGCCTTTGATTAACTATAGAGAAACTGTAAAGGGTGGATGTGAGCCAATCATGGCAAAGTCTCCTAACAGACACAACAAGATTTTCATGAAAGTAGAACCATTAGAACCCGCAATTGCACATATGCTAAGAACTGGTGAAATTTCAGACCTCAAAGACAAAACTGTAGTCAAAGATCTGTTAAAAGAGAATGGATGGGATACTGATACAATTAAGAGAATTATGAAATTTGATTCACGTGGAAATGTTTTGATTAACGGAACAAAAGGTGTTCAATTTGTACAAGAGTCAACTGATTCTATTAATTCAGGATTTGAAGAAGTAATGAAAGAAGGTCCTCTCTGTAAAGAACAGATGAGAGATTGTAAATTTATCTTTACTCACTTTGTTCCTCACGAGGATACAGCACACAGAGGTTTGTCTCAATTAGGACCTGCATCAAGACGTGCATGTATGGGTGCTTTGTTAACTGCAGGTACTGCCGTGTTGGAGCCAACTTTAGCAATTGAAGTTCGTGTACCAACTGATTTAGTTGGAAACGTTGCAACCATTCTTTCCGGTAAACGAGGTAAAGTGTTAGACATGTCACAGAAAGGTGCAACAAGTATTGTAATTGGAGAGATTCCAGCTTCTGAGACATTTACACTATCTGAAGCAATGAGAGGTCAAACGGCCGGTCGTGCAACTTGGAATACTTCATTTAAAGAATGGACCGAAGTTCCAAAATCAATGTTAGAAACAGCAGTAGCTGACATTAGAAAGAGAAAGGGACTAGCACCAGACCCACCAGGCGTTGGCGAATTTATCGATAAAGTATAATCCGTTCATCTTTTTTAAAATCATATTTAGAATTTCTTTTTATTTTTCCCTTGAATTTTGAATCAAAATGTTTGTTCAAATAACAAACAAAATTCTTTACGCTCATTTTCACCAAAATTACTCATTATCACCATTGAATGTCATTCATTACCACTCATTACCAATAGTTATATACCCCAAATAAAACCCCTAATTCATGAGTACACAATCTCAAACCAGCGACGCATTTGCAATGTACAAGCAAAATGTTCAGAAATACTTTGAAAATGTTTCAAAACTAACACCACAATATTTTCAATCTGCAACAGAATTGCAAAATGAATGTGTGAAAACTTGTCAAAAAACAATTAACGCTACAGTATCCATGCAACAAGAATTTGCAAAAAAATCAGGAATGAACACTGAAATTCCAGATGCTGCAAAAACTGCAATCATTGATACCAACAAGCAAATTGTTCAAGCAAGCACAGTCAACAACCAATTGGTAAAAACTACCATTGATGCAACTGTTCAAAACTTCAAAACATTTAACGACAACGTTAATGCCTTTGCTGAATTAAACAAAAATATTGTCCAATCCTGGATAACTCCTTTCGCACAAACAAAATAGTGTGATTGATTTTTCTTTTTTATTTTACTAGTTTAAAATAATTCATGAAATTTGATGATTGCTCATCAAACCCCATAGTGTGTTAGGTAATTTGCCTTTCAAAATTTGTATTTAACCCAGATGGACGATTCATCAGTGGACTATTGTCTAGTCTCACATTCGCCGAAGGCCTTATTTCTAACCAATCAAAAGCTATTCTGAATTAAAATGGTAAAAAATTACTGGGAAAAACGTTTCAAAAAAGAACTTGTTGAAGAAGAGGATAAACTCAAACAAGAAGTCAATAATGCAGTAAGAAAGAAACTTGATTCAATATCTGATGCTGAAGATGATCCTAATTCTGATAAATAACTAATCCGTCATTACCTATTTCTACAGGATGAACATGCTCGCTATGCTTAATCCCCTGTAATTTTGTAATTTTAATAGTTCTTTTCATTTCATTATTGATAATTTGATTATCTAATTGAATTATGCCTGAAGTGGTGAACCATTCACGTGGCATTTTATTTTTTTCTGAAAACTCTGAAATCAGAATTGATGTGACATCAAAATTCTCTAGTGCCTGAATCATTCCTTGAAGGCCCTGTCTCATATGGAATTTGTCTGAATACTGCATTCCGAGCATTGAAATTGAATCAATTACAATCCTTTTTGCTTTAATTTTTTTTATGCTGTTTAGGATGAATTTTGTTAAATGCTCAAATGGTATTTGTTCTCCTCTGTACAGAGAATTGTCTCGCACTATCACCTCATTTTTAATTTTAAATGGTCTTAAATCAACTATCAAAATTTTTCCTTTTTCAATCAATTTCTCAACATCCCATCCAAATGATTTACAATCCATTTTTATCTCATCAACACTTTGAGACAAAGAGATGAACACTCCTGCTTCATCAAATTGTTTTGCACCTGAATGAATGAACTGCAAACCAAATGTTGTCTTTCCACTACCTGGTGGCCCTGATACTGCCACTGAGCTATTTTTTTTGAAACCTGCTGATAATGTGGAATCAAAACCTGGAATGCCTGTTTTCACAATAGATATTTTCTCTCTTTTCTTTGAAAAAATTTGCGATTGGAAAATTCCAACATACATTACACTGCCCCAAATACCTACCATCGAAGAAATAAATTCACCCGCCAAAAGATATGTTGTTCCAACAAGTGATGCTAACAATCCGCCAGAAAATATCATTTGTGGAATCATTGTCTTTGACTCTACATTTCTGTAATTGGGCCTAATTTTTTTTAGAGGTGTTTTTATTTTTTCAGAATGGATTGATTCTATGATGGGGATTTTTTCAGAATGGATTGATTCTATGATGGGAATCTTTTCAAAACATTTGTCATGAAACCAAAAATCATTTCTTCTAATTGATTTATCTTCTAAACCAATTTCAATGCTGCAACTATTACATTTTATCAGATCTTCGGATAGTATATTCTCGAATATTATTCCCGTCTCTTGAGGAATTTTAACAGAAATCTTATCACATAATTTTATCATTCTATCAATATACAAATAATCTGAATTTGGTAACTGGCTTTCTTTTTCTAATTTTTCAATGATGTAATTTGTTCTTCCGTATTCCCCAAAATTATTCTCTAGACTTTCTTCTAATTTTAAAATAATTTCATTTGATTCCAATTGATTAAATTCTGATAATTTTCAAGTAATGGGTTGTGAATAACCAAATTACCCTATAATGTCAAAATTTTCTTAGATTGCGCCTATTCCCTTTTAGAATTGAAACTCCGATAATGATTAATAGATGACCTGTATAATATAGGTCGACCTAGATATGGTGAGTCATGATGAGCCCAATTTAGAAATGTATGAGCGTGAACGAGTTGTATTCCAGAGTATCCGAGATAATCCTGATTTACATCATAATGCCCTTTTGAAGCAAATCGTTCCAAAATTCATGGCAAAAACAACTTTTGAAAAAACAAGAGATTCATTATTAAAAAAAGAGATTATTTTTGTAACTACTCGTGGAAACATGAAATTCTATCTCCCTACTGAAAATTATGAAGAAAAACTACATCAAAGAATTGAGAGAAATACTAATACCATATTTCATGATTTAAAATTAAAAATAAAAAAATTAGATACTGACTATTCTCACAAAGATGCTGATGAGAAGATATCTTTGGGAAATACCTTATTGAGAAATTTAATTCAAGTTGATAATGGATTTACGTTATTAGACTCTGCAAAAAATCCTAAAAAGACACTCTATCGTGATGAACATCTCACAATACAACAATTGATCAATCATGTTTTTGAAATAATAAGAAAAGACAAAGATTTTGAGATTATTTTCCCCTCAATTGTAAGCGATTTGGGAATGATGATGCCTCAAGTTTCATTGGATAAATAGGATTTCAACTAGTTATTTATTCGGGGTCACTTTATGATGTTCAAATGGGATTATTGTACACAAAATTTTATATGGATTTTGATGAACCTGAATGGAAACAAATTTCCAATAATCCGATAATTTTCGAATCTATGAAAAGTGATGTTAGTTTAGAAATTGAAGACGTATCTCATAAATCATACAAACTTCTTTTCAAGGAAGGTGGAAAAATTCACATGTTTCGAGTTACTGGAAAGTTTCGTTTAACATGGGATGATGAGGATTTACTAAATTCTATAAAATAATAATGGGGGACATTTGATCAATCTCATGGCTTTAGACGATCAAATAAAAATAATTTCAGATGATTTTGAAGGTGCAACCACTGAATCCATTATTGATGTTTTAAATCAAATAAAGCCTCATTTCAAAAGTCAACTAATTTCAGAATATTTACAAGGTAAAATTCAAAAAATCCAAGATTCTGATAATGATCAGGAAAAAAAGAAACAATGCAAGGCACTATTACCCTATTTTGATTGGTATTTGCAAGGATTGTAAGATTAATTTGAAAAATTATTAATTTTATTTAATGCTGTTTTAATGGTTTCAAGATCTTTCCTTCCTTGAACCATATCACCGACCAATTTTACAAAATATTCATTCCCCGTATCCTCTGCTTTGTTAATATCTGATTCATAGCATGATAGGGCTTTTTCTAAAAATTGTTTCTCTTCTTCTAACTCTTTTAAAATTTGTACATCTCGAAGACCGGTTTGAATTTTTTCAATAACTTCATTAATTTTAGGAACTGTTTTTCTAGCTTGCTGGTTTAAAATTGAACCAAACGTTGCACCTGACTCTTTTAACTCTGGACTCTCATTGAGTGTTTTTAATCTATTTTTATAATGATTTAATGATTTTAGAATTATCTCGTAACCTCCTTCATCTTTGAGGTATATTCCTCCTAACCAAATTTTCCCAGTCATTTATTCTTGAGATTTACATGTGTTATTATAATTTAGTTCTCTACTTTATCATAGATATTTTTCTAATTACAAATTTGAAATGATTACAAATGAATGATGAAATTGTATACAAAGATTAAGATTCTGAATGTTCCTTGAGTGTTGGCTCATTTTTGTTAATCAAATACAGCAAAACCCCTGCCAGACCAACTCCCATTCCACTAATGCCCACAAACGTACCTGTATTTTTTAGGAATCTCAAAATTGGATCTGTCTGCCCTAATTCGATTGAATAGAACAATACTAGCCCAAATCCAAACATGGAGATACCTATGATGGTAATCGCTATGGACATTTTCATACTGGAACTAATTTTTTTCTAATTAATAAACAACAACAAAATGTGCGTTCTGATGTGGAGTACGATCATTGGGGATATTTTCAATGAATTTTTTTGTCTGATCGGGATGATTTTGAATAAATTTAACTTTGTCTTGAAATTGCATTTTATTGAAAAATTTGATAGCTTATATTTAGTA
>DAOWGL010000172.1 GCA_030637455.1 Candidatus Nitrosopumilus sp.
AACTTCTAGTCAACTAAAAAATCCAGACAATCCAATAAGTACAGATAATGTTGCAATCTCAACCCATAAATCTACCATGATATTCTCCTAGAAAATTTCTTAGAACAATTATAACAATTACTCATTTAGTTTTTTTGCACCATCTTTTGGTTATCCTTTATTTGTAAAACATGGATTTAACTCTTGAGATAAAACTTTCTTGAGCCTAATTAAGGCTAATTTCTCGGAGGAATTGCAAAGGTATTCTCAGTATTTTTATGATAGTCTACAGGTATCATTGCATCTTTTTGTCTACCTGTAAGAATACCTACAACAACGTCATCTTTTTTGATAATTCCTTCACCCATTAATTTTTTAATTCCTACTACTGTTGCACCTGAAGCCATTTCACAATCAAATCCGTTTAAACCCACAACAGACATCCCATCTAACATTTCAGAATCTGAAACTGTTGTTGCAACACCATTTGTAAATTCCAATGCACGCAAACCTTTCAAAATATTTGCAGGTCTGCCAATTTGTATTGCGGTAGCTTTAGTTTTTGGCCTTATTCCTTCATTATCTAAATGATCATAATATCTTGAAATTAATTCCGTATTTGGATTACCTTTATTCCATCTTAATTTTTCATTTTCAAATTCACCATTATACAAATCCGATAATGTACTTGCACCTTCAGAATTTATCACTGCAATTCTTGGAATTTTTTTAATCCATCCCCATTCATATAATTCCATTAATGCTTTACCGCAACTTGAAGTATTTCCCAATGCTCCCCCAGGATAAACAATCCAATCAGGTGCTTCCCAATTCAAATATTCTAATGCTCTAAATGGAATTGTTTTTTGCCCTTCAATTCTAAATGGATTAACTGAATTTACTGTATATCCATCATAATTTTGTGCATCATCCAAAGATTGTTTTAATGCATCATCAAAATTACCATCTACTTCTACAATCTGTGCTCCAAATTGGTATGCTTGACTAAGTTTTCCTGGTGCTATTTGACCTGCAGGAATATACACATCACAGTTTATCCCCTCATTTGCTGCAAACATTCCAGCTGAAGCAGATGTATTTCCAGTTGATGCACAAACAATTTTTTTTGCACCAACCATTTTTGCATGTGTCACTGCAGTTGCCATACCATTATCTTTGAATGAACCACTTGGATTGTATCCTTCAGGCTGTAACCATAAATTGTCATTTGCGATTCCTATAAAATCCGCAGCTTTTGACATGTGATACGGTTTAGATTGTCTTCCTTCTGCACCATCTAATGACACTAGATATTTTGAACATTCTTCAATATTTTCAGTGTCAATTTGACAAAAATTGAGTAACTCTCTAAATCTCCAAACTCCACTTTCATTAAATATACTACCTTCGGAATTACGTCTTTTGTAAAAAACTTCTTTTAGTTCTGGAGATGGTTTGTTTTTGTATTTTACATCTAAAAGATGGCCTTTTTCACATTGAACATTTGTACTCTCAATAGGGTACTCTAATCCACATTTAGGAATAATACATTTGAGATAGGCATCACCTTGCATCGTAATTTTAGATAATTTATGATAATTTAAAGGAAATCCTGTAAAAATTGTTTGAGCTTAACCATATTTGCTAAACTTTAGATTGGATGTGTATCCATTACAAATGTGGTTACATACAATGAACATCTAAAGAAGATTCTTTCTCAAACTCTTGAATCATACAACAATCTTAGAGAAATTCAAGATAAACCAGGTGATCTTGATAACATTAAGAAAGAAATGCTAAAAATTAATGGGTTTCTCAAGGTGGCAACTAACAATATTGATGAGTATAAAATTAGCCATTCTGATTTTAAAAAATTAAAATCTAAATGTAGTCATTATTTGGAGAGTTATTTTTTTGAAAAAGAGATTGAAACAATGGCCCCATTATATTCAAATGACACACACCGAGTGAAAAATATGAGATTAAAAATTATTGAAGCGTTAGAAGATAAAAAAATGATTGATGATATGGTGGATTTGATAGAGAAGATATGATGGGTGGGGGAAAATGCATTTTATGTGGTTGTCGTGATCATAAACTTTTTGGATGTAATAGACACATGTCAAAAAAATGCAGTTGTTTCAAAAAGGATAGTTAATTTTATTTTAGTTTTGGTCCAGATCTTTCATGAAAATTCAAACAGCATTTACATTCTTTTTCACGGCATTCTGCCTCACTATGATGACCGCAGATTCCACATTCACAACTATTTGACATGATATTGAATATTTGATTTAGAATATAATTTATCCCCCAATTTTTTATGAGTTTAAGGTCAAAATGAGACTATTTTTTTGATTTGGATTTTTTTGTAGGTTTATCTTCAAGCTCTTTTTTGATTTCTTCAGCTTTATGGTCCACAGCTTTGATAATCGCTTGAATAATTCCATCCAAATCACTATCTTCTGCATCTGGTTCAACCGTACTTGCTATCTCATTAATCGTAGATGATATTTCGGTACTGACATCTTCAAAACTTTCAGGATCTTCATATGCGGCATTGTAAAGATCTTTAAGAGAATTAACATGACCGATTACCTGTTCAGTTATCACTATTGTGTAATCTGTTCCGTTCACATCAAATTCTTTTGAACTCATAATGCCTTTTCAATTTCTGATGTTTATAATGTTTTCAGGTAAAAATTAGCAATGCTGGATGTAATTTATAATCAAAATATTATGTAATCTAAGGCTGAAGCATCGCTGATTAACCTGGTGTGTTTTGATCCTATGACATATCCATTTTTGATCTCATCTGCAGGTATCCATCTGTTTGTAGAAGAGTAATGTCTTTTTTCAGATAATTCCCTTTCAATTGCTTCAATATCGAATTCTGCTTCTTCAACCTGTTGGGTTGTAAGGTGTTTGATAGTTACCATAATTTTTGTAACTTTTACTCGATCCCCAAATTTCCATTTGAGGACTGGATTTTCATCTGAAACTTCCAGTACTTTGATCTTCATCTGTTTTTTGCCAAATGCATCATGACTGATTAGTACTCTCTCATCTGTAAATTCTTCAAAACTTATTCTTGAATTTACTTCAGCATCCGAGACTGTTTCAAGTAAAGACTCTACATTATTTTCTGATGATTCTTTATTGTCATTTTCCTCAGACATACATCTACTTGACATCTTTTACTTAAAAACGATTTGAAGAATTAATTCGATTTAGCACTAGTTCTCTGCTTAGTCTTAAATGGCATTTTACATTCTTTGAGGAATAATTCTTTTCTAGACCCGTCTATTTTGGCGTAAAATTTACCTTCGTATGTACAAACACAGTCAGTAATATCTAGGGATTCATCCCAAATTTTGAAATATTCTCTTAATTCTCGACTTTCATATTTTCCAATATCGATTCTTTTTTTTGATAAAAATTTGAATGCCAAGAGGACATTTCTTTTTTTGTAAATATCAAAAGTCTTAATCCATGATAAACAACGTTCAATTTGATCCGCAGGTACTGGAAGAGATGTACTTGTTCCTGATTTTGCCTCTATGGTAAAGATTGCATTATTATCAGTACTTACTGCCAATACATCAGGTAATGCAATACTTGGAGAGCCTAATCGGAATGCCTTCCAATTATCTGTACTATTAAATCGCTTTACAATCGTATCTTCCCATTGATACCCCCTTTGTCTACGAGTTCTTGCAGCTTTTTGATTATTTGTAATGGGGGAATCATCCAATTTTTGTTTTGTAACTGTTAATGCCGAATATTTTGTTCTCAATACCATGTCCCTCGTCTATTCTGTATAGTAAAGTAGGTAATTATACAATAACTCGATAAAATATTGCGCAAACACCATAATCATCTTAACCTTTTAAAATAATAAAACAGAACAAGCCCATACAAAATCCCGTTTAATTTCCTTTAGAGTCATTCTAAATTAGACTCAGGGGGTAGAGGTGAACTTTATTCTAATATCTATTAGGTACTTTTGAAACTTAAGTATTTCTGTAAAATCATCCCTAGATTAAGCGTGGACCTGAAAAAACGTAAACCCCGATAAATTTTGAACTTGCGTATTCTCAAAAGAGTGATGAAAAAGTGAAAGTCAAGACGTGCAGTAATCTAGATACTGGTATCTCTAACCTTCTAAATTAGTTAGAATTAGCGATCTATAAACTTTTGCTATTGAATTGCGTATAGAATCTTCAAAATTAATCTAATTAAAAGAAATTCTCTAATCTTATCAGATGTGCAATATGCCAAACACACTTTCGATGATACCAATTCTGATATCTTATTCTTACTTCATCAAATGGCATTTGTTTATGGCAACAGGTACAATAGATAATCAATACAATTAGGTAGTTTTTAGGATTAAAGACTGCAGGTTATTGTGAAAAATAGGAATAATCAGATGTCTAATAATTTTCGTTCTAATTGTTCCATTTGTTCATCATCACATTGATCTGCACTCTCAATGGCACAAAATTCCCTTACTTCATCAAATGCATCAAGACATGATTGTAATTCTTCAGGATTAAGATTGTCTTTACTACACGCAATCATCATTGCTTCATAATTTATTGCAAATTGTTCTAATGCCCATTTTTGAGTATCCATACTTTCCAATATGTCAAAATCAGTTACACTAGTTCCAAAATAAATAATTCCTACAAGTATAGGGATGATCAGAAGGAATTTTAATTTAGATTTTATCAACATCGACATAAACTCAAATCACTAATCCCTCATAGTATGTTCATTTATGAACTATTCGGGAAATGACACCATACCATTCTTAAATAATGGTAGTG
>DAOWGL010000002.1 GCA_030637455.1 Candidatus Nitrosopumilus sp.
AAAAAAGGAATTGGAAAAGTTAATGAAGTTAATTCAAAGATTCAGTTAGATTCACTTCCTGGGAAAATAGGTATTGGGCATACTAGATGGGCAACTCATGGAAAAGTTACAGAATTTAATGCACATCCACATCCAAGTAATTCAGGAAAAATTGCAATTGTACATAATGGAATAATAGAAAATTTTGAAGAATTAAAAAAACAATTAGAAGATGAAGGGTACAATTTCAAAAGTGAAACAGACAGTGAAATTATTGCAAACTTACTTCAAAAACACTATGAAAAAACAGGTGATGTTAAAGAAACAATTTTGAAAACTGTTTCAGAGATTAAAGGTCACTATGCATTTGTTGCAATGTTTGAAAACGGTCAATTAGCTGCTGCAAGATTTCATGAGCCATTAATAGTAGGAGTAGGACAAGATGATTTCTTTCTTTCTAGTGATGTTTTAGGTTTTATTGAATATACTGATGATGCAATTTATTTAGAAAATGGAAATTTTGTAATTTTAGAGAAAAACAAATTCCAAATTTTAGATTTTCAGGGTGAGCACGCAAAATATGGAATTACTAAAGTATCTAAAGAATTTGGAGATGCTTACAAAGGAGATTATGCACATTTCACATTAAAAGAAATTTACGAACAACATGAAACCATACTAAGAGCTGGAGAGAAAACAGAAGAAGAAATAGAAAAAGCAGCAGATCATATCAAACATGCAAAAAATATCTATGTTACAGGTAGTGGAACCAGCTATAATTCAGCACTCATTGCAAAACAAATCTTTTCAAAATATGTAAAAATTAAAGCAGAGCCAATTATGGCAAGTGAACTCCAGTTTTCACCAGAGAGCATTGAAGAAAATTCCATCATAATAGCAATATCTCAAAGTGGAGAAAGTGCAGATGTTTTAGATGCAGTGAAAATCGGAAAGCAGGCAAATTGTAAAATCATAGCAATAGTGAATTTGATGACATCTTCGCTTGTTCGAGAAGCAGATATTGTAATCGGAATGAATTGCGGGCCAGAAATCGGAGTAGCTGCTACAAAAAGTTTCACATCTCAATTGGTAATTCTCTATAAAATAGTGCAAAAATTAAGTGGTGATAAAATAACAATTAATTTTGAAAAGTTTGCTGAATCAATTTTAAAAATATTAGAAAATCCAGTAAAAATTCAAGCAATTGCAAAAGAGATTAAACATATCTCAGACATCTACGTACTCGGAAGAGGAATTAATTATCCAATTGCAAAAGAGGCAGCATTGAAATTAAAAGAATTGACATACATTCATGCTGAAGGAATTCCAGGAGGAGAATTAAAGCATGGACCTCTTGCATTGATGGATTCAAATGTATTTGTAATCATAATAAATCCAAATGATTCCACATATTCAGATACATTAACTAGTGCAAGAGAGATTAAAGCTCGTGGCGCAAAAATTATCGGAGTTTCAGATATTGAAAGTAATGTTTATGATTATTGGATAGAAATGCCAAAAATAGATCAGGTGTTATATCCAATTTCAGAAATTATTCCAATTCAATTTTTATCATATTATGCAGCACTTGAAAAAGATACAGACCCAGATTATCCTAGAAATCTGGCAAAATCAGTTACTGTAAAGTAAACAATCTATGATATTCTTTTTCTGCAATTTCTAAAAATTTTGTAGAATCATTTCCAGTTTTAATCATTGAAGAGATGATGCTACCACCAGCACCCACTCCTTCTTTTGCAAATCCTTCAGAAAATGCTTTCAAACCAGCATGTTGTGAATTTTCCAAACCTGGATTTACAGAGATTGCTGGAATATCAGCAATTTTAGTTACAAGACTAGTAAAATTTGCACTTTCATCACCAGTAATGTAGGAGGTCGTTCCAATTGCAGTATTTTCTTCATTAAAACCAATTTTTGCAGCAAATGCCAAAACTGCCGCCATCTGAGTTCCCCCTGCCAACATTACATTAGATACACTAGATGCAGAACTTAGCATTCCTGCTACAAACGGAATCATCGGATCACCAACTTTTGCTACAATACTATATGGATGATCAGAATCTATTCTTTCAAGTGCAGATGTAACAATTTGGTTTTTTAATTCAACAGGATTATTTGGTATGCTGGAACTAACTTTAGCATCATATCCTAATGCTTTCAATACAGCTAAAGCGGTGGTGGTTCCACCAGGAACACTTTCACCAATAATTAAACAATCTGTAAGTGATGCCATACTTCGCCCCACAATTCTGCCATAATCAACAGCGTGAGATACTTGTGAATCAGTCATGGCATCCTCAGTTGAAATATTTTTTCCAAAAGACATACCAGTGTCAATAAATGGAAGTTGTGGAGAAATTTTACTTCCTGCATTAATTGTCAAATGTGGAATGCTAGCTGATTCTAATGCAGTTTTTGTCAATAACCCAGGGGTGGGTTTGCCATCAGGAGTCATTGGAATTTTATCAATAGTTTTACAATACCCATAATGAAGATATTCAGCATCAGCAGGAGGAGTAAACTGAATTGAATCCTTATCTGCACCTGCAAATGTAATTCCAGGAATTTCACAAGTTTCAGTATAAGAAATTACAAAAGAGAAAAGAAATTTTTTAGATTTCATCGATTCAATGAAACTTTTCCCTTGTTCTACATTCCCAAACAGTTCAAAATTTTCCATTATAATTCCTAACTCATCATATCAAGAAACTGTTGTTCAGTTCTTTTTTGCATTACATGGTTAGTGATTTTTTCTTGTCCAAGGGTTGAAATTTCAGAGCCACCATAATTATGCCCAGAATACATGACTAGATTTTCATCTAAATTGTGCAATACATCAAATAGACTATGATAGAGATCTTTTGCGCTTCCTCCAGGTAAATCAATTCTGCCACAATTTCCAACAAATAATGTATCACCAGAAAAAATTTTTCCGTCACCTACAAGACAAATGCTGTCTTGAGAATGGCCCGGAGTGTGAAGTACTTTTAATTTGGAATTTCCAAATTCAATAAAATCCCCATCCTTTACAGTAATGTCATGTTTTAATTCGGATGATTCATGTTGGATGATTGGAGATTTAGTAGATTCAACCATTGCTTCATTTCCCAAAGTATGATCAAAATGGTGATGAGTATTAACAATGTATTTGATTTTTAGATTATTATTTTTAATAACCATCTCTAATTCGATTAAATCCCATGAAGGATCAATTATGATTGCTTCACTAGTATCTTCATCTTCAACAATGTAAGAGAAATTCTGCATGTTTCCGACTTGGATTTGATGTACTTTCATAGGATTCCTTCTTCAGCTTCAGGTGGAATTCCAATTTTTTCTGCAAACAATTCACCAGTCAAATCTTTTCGTTTAGGAATTCCTTGTTTCATTTTGTGAAAAGTAACTGTCATATCACATTTTGAGCAAATATTAGCAGTTTCTCCAGTTTGCGGATCTAATCCAGATGGAACGTCAACTGCAAATTTGTAGCAGTTTGCTTCGTTGATGAAATTAATTGCAGATGCGTATGGCTCTCTAATATCTCCAGATATTCCAGTTCCCAAAATTCCATCAACTATTACATCAGGTTTAAAATCAAATTTAAAAGAATCACCTGACATTAATTTCACAGATGGCATTTTTTGTAAAATTGACCAATTCCAATTACTCTCTTCAGTTTTAATTTTCTCAGGACTGCCTAGAAGCATTACTGTAACTTTAGCACCATATCCAGCAAGATGTCTTGCCATTACCAAACCGACTCCACCATTATTTCCCAATCCAACAAAAATCAAAATGTTTTTTGATTCTACATCTATTTTTTCAAGTAAACGTCTAACTGCTGCAGCTCCAGCATTTTCCATCATGAATTTTTTCAAAAATCCCATGTCATGGCCTTTGTTTTCAATATTGTACATTTGATCAACAGTAATTTCCATATCATTCATGAAATTATATCTAAAATAAGAGTTTAGCAAACGGCTTTATCCTAGTTTTCAAATATTAGAAACTATGACATTAAAAAATGTAAAACCATCATTAAATAAAATCGCAAAAGATTTGGGTCAAGTTCAAGATTCAAGAGAATTTCTACTAAAAAATACAAGAGAAATAATCATCCTCTGTAGCAAATCAATTATTGCAGTCCATAAAGGAGATTTAACTACAGGAAAAAATAACCTAAAACAAGCAGAGACATTATTAAAAAAATATAAGAAAAAAGCAACTGGCGGACTAAGAAGATATCTTATAACTCCAGAACAAGAATTTGTAGAAGCTGCATGTTTGATTGCAATTGTTGAAAAAAAGGAAATCCCATCAGATAAAAAATTGGCAGTAATGCCAGAATCATATGTTTTAGGATTACTGGATTGTGTAGGAGAATTGAAAAGGCAAGTTTTTGATAAAATTAGAATTGATGATATTGATGAGGCAACAAGAATTTTCGAAATAATGGAAAACTTGTATCTTCAACTGTACACTTTTTCAATGTACGATAAAGTAGTAAAAGAAGCTAGAAGGAAAATTGATGTAAATAGAATTCTAGTAGATGATGTCAGATCAGTGATTACAGAAGAAAAAAGAAGAACAGAATTAATCAAAATTTTGAAGAAATTAGAAAAGTAATCAAAAGTAAAGAGGTGCGGATGATGGGATTTGAACCCACGTACTACTAAGAGACTAGCCCCTCAAGCTAGCGCCTTTGGCCAGGCTGGGCGACATCCGCAAAGGAATTTTCTTGTATGGTTTTTATAATCCTTGGTTACTTTTTCGTTCGTGTTAATTCCTGTTAGATGTTTAACGTGTGGAAAATTAATTGCTGATAAATTCGAAGATTATCAAAATAAAATTAAAGCAGGTGAAGATCCTACAAAAACTCTGGATTCTTTAGGCGTTGAAAGATATTGTTGTAGAAGAATGCTTTTGACCACTGTAGAAACAATACAACAAGTAATTCCATTTTATGAAGCAATTCAGAGAAGAAAACAAGAAGTTCAATCTGAGTTAGAATAACTTGGCTAAAATATCCTCAATTGAAGGACGTATTCTATACAACAGTAGAGGTAGTAAAACAATTGAAGTGGATATTAAATCAGATAACAAATTTTTAGGAAGAGTATGTGCCCCATCAGGTGCCAGTGTAGGAAAATACGAAGCAGTTAGTTTTCCAAATGCAAACCCCGAAGAAAGTCTCAGAATACTCAAGGATAATTCTCAAAAATTTATTGGGTTAGAATCATCAGATCTTAAAGGAATTCATGATGTTCTAAAAGAATTAGATGGAACTACAAATTATTCAGTAATAGGAGGAGCATTGGCGTTTGCTGTAACAATTGCTTCAATGGATTCAGCAGCAAAGGCATCTGGAGAACCATTGTTTAGAATACTGTCATCAGAATCATCATTCAAGTTTCCATTTCCATTAGGAAATATTTTAGGAGGAGGGGCACATGCAGGACCTGGAACTCCAGATATTCAAGAAATATTAATTTGTGCAACAGGCTCAAAAACTATTGAAAATGCAATTGAAACTAATTTGTCAGTTCATAAAGAATTACGTCGTGTATTAGAAAAAGAAGATCCTAACTTTACAAACGGCAGAGGTGATGAAGGTGGTTGGGCACCAAAATTAGAAAATCAGAAAGCATTAGAAATTTCTACTAAAGCATGTGAGAATTTAGGATTTACTTTAGGAAAAGAAGTATCATTAGGAGTTGACTTTGCATCATCAACACAATGGAATGAAGAAAAAGGCAAGTATCTCTATGACAGAGCAGGGTTTGAAAATTCAACTGGAGAACAAATTGATTTTGCTGCAGATATTATTGAAAAATTTAAATTGATTTATGCCGAAGATGCAGTTCATGAAGAAGCATTTGAAGACATGTCAGAATTAACAAAAAAATTCCCTAACACGCTAGTTGTAGGAGATGACTTGACTGTGACAAACAAAAATATCCTAAAAAAAGCCATTGAGGTAAAATCATGTAATGCTGCAATTTTAAAAGTCAATCAAGCAGGAAGTCTTTTTGATGCCTTGGAATTTGCCGATGAAGCAACTCAAAACAATATCAAACTAATCACATCACATAGATCTGGAGAATCTACAGATTCACAAATATCCCACATTGGTCTTGCCACAAAGTCAAAAATGCTCAAAGTGGGCATTGTAGGAGGAGAAAGAGTAGCAAAACTCAATGAATTATTACGACTATCAGAGCATGATTTAATACGCGGTATGGCAGAGATTTAAAATCGTCATGAGTGAACAAACTGCAGCAATTGACATCAAAAAGATGGTTTTAGCCACTGGAATTAGAGTAGGCACTCAAGTTAAGACCAAATTCATGAAACCATTCATCACTAAAGCAAGCCCTGAAGGCCTATACATGCTTGATTTAGACATCACATTAGAAAAAATCAAAACAGCAGCCAAATTCATCAATAGATTAGGTGCTGAAAACCTCATAGTGTGTTCAGGTAGACAATATGCAGAAACACCAATTGAGAAATTCTGTGAAAATTTAGGTTCTAAAAAATTACTAAACAGATTCATGCCAGGTACACTAACAAATCCATCATTACCATATTACATTGAACCAAAATTAGTTTTAATTTCAGATCCACAAGTAGATGAACAAGCAATTATTGAAGCAACAAATGCAGGTATTCCAATTATTGGAATTGCAAATACAGACAACATCACATCTAATCTGGATGTAATTATTCCAGCAAACAACAGAGGAAGAAAAGCTCTAGCTACAGTTTACTGGTTATTGGTACGTCAAGTCTTAATCGAAAGAGGAGAATTAAAAGACAATGAACCAATGAAAGAAGAAATCGACGATTTTGAAACAAAGATTACCGAAGAAGAAATCGACGATTTTTAGAATTTAAAGTGTTTAATTGAAATCCAAAGCTTCTGCACCAGGAAAAGTAATTCTTTTTGGAGAACATTTTGTTGTGTATGGAGTTAAAGCAATTCTCTGTGCAATTAACAAAAGAATCACGGTAACTGCTGAAAAAATTGAAGGAGGGAAAATTTCCATTAAATCAAACATTGGAAATTTAGAATTAGAAACTGGAAAATTAATTTCAGAAATTAATTCACCATTAAAACCATTTTACTATTTGGCAGATAAAATGTTAAAGAATGAAAACACAGGAATTAAAATCATTGTCGAATCAGATATCCCACCAGGAGTTGGTCTAGGTTCATCATCTGCATGTTGTGTTGCAGGAGCAGCAGCAATTTCAAGATTATTTAAAAAAATATCAAAAGAAGAGATTCTGTCCTTAGCAATAGAAGCTGAAAAAACAATTTTTGAAAATACATCAGGAGCTGATTGTACAGTCTGTATATATGGTGGAATTATGGATTATGATAAAGAAAATGGATTTCATAAAATAGAATCTGAGCCTAATTTTCATCTAGTAATTGCTAATTCAAACATTGAACATTCCACAGAATCAGTAGTAGAAGATGTAAGAAAATTTAAAGAAAATGACGAAGTTGAATTTTCTTCATTATGTAAAATGGAATCAAAATTAGTAGAAGATGTTTTAGAATTATTGAAAGAAAATGACATCAAAAAATTAGGAACTAAAGTTAGAGAAAATCAAGAATATTTAGAGACAATAGGAATTTCAAATGATAAATTAAGAGAAATGATCCAAATAGGTCAAACTCAATCATTTGGTGCAAAAATTACAGGTGCAGGTGGTGGAGGGTGTATCTATGCTCTTACAGATGAATCAAATCTTGAACAGACCATTAACCAATTCAAAGATAAGAATTACGATTGTTTTTCAGTTAAAATCGATTTTAAAGGTCTGGATACTTTTTAATTGATCAGATAATTTTGAAAAACATGATTCTAATAAAATTAGGCGGATCCATCATTACAAATAAAGAAAAACCATTATCTCCAAGGAAAGAAACAATTGAAAAACTATCTAAAAGTTTGAGAAAGATTGATGAACCAATAATTATTGTTCATGGAGGAGGATCATATGGGCATTATTGGTCTGTAAAATACGATATGCATACAAAAGAAAAAAAATACAATCCAAAGGGAGTTGCAATTGTTAAAAATTCAATGATTGAATTGAATAAAATAATTCTAGATTCATTAATAAAAAATAGATTAAATCCATACTGTCTTCCTCCAACTGATTTTATGTCTGGAAATAAACCCATTATTAAAAAAATTAAAGAGATTGAAAAAATTGCAAAGTCAGGCTTGATTCCAGTCACATATGGAGATGCACTATGGTTTGGTCAGAATAAAACATACATTTTATCTGGAGATAAAATTATGGCCCATATAGCAAAAATTCTAAAACCCAGACTATGCATTTTTGCACTAAACGAAGATGGATTGTATTCGGATTTAAAATCAAAGAAACTAATTTATGAATTACAGGGTGAACGTCCATCAATTTCTGAAAATAAAATGGATGTTACAGGTGGAATGACTAGGAAAGTTGAAGAAGCATCAAAAATTGCAAAGATGGGGATGAATGTTTTCTTTGTAAACGGTAACAAACCTGAAAGGATTGTGAAAGCGGTTAAAAATAGGACATTTGAAGGAACATTGTTTAGAGGTAAAAGAAATGTCTGAAGAATTTGTAATTTTAGTTGATGAAAATGATAACCCGATAGGAAGTGAAGAGAAGGTAAAATGTCATTTACCAAATGGGAAACTACATCGAGCATTTACTGCATTGTTATTTGATGAAGATGGCAGGCTTGTCCTTACAAGGAGAGCCAAAGAGAAAATGTTATGGCCTAATGATTGGGATGGAACATTTGCAAGTCATCCAAGAGAATCAGAAACTTATGTTTCATCAGGAGAAAGAAGAATGCCTGAAGAATTAGGAATTAAGGGGACATTAGATTATTTGCATAAATTTGAATATCATGTCCCATACAAAGATGTAGGATCTGAAAATGAAATATGTGGAACATTAATTGGCATAATTGACAAGTCTACTGAATTAAAAGAAATTGATGGTGAAATTGATGAAATTAAATGGATTTCTTCTAAAGAACTAATTGTAGAATTAAAGAAAAACCCACAAATCTATTGTCCATGGATGCTTATTGCATTGGAATTATTAGAAAAATCTGATAAATCCATGCTCGAAAAACATGCAAATGTCTTATCTACATGGATTAACAGTGAAGTGCATGATGAATTGCAAAAAGCAATTAAAATTCATCTGCCAAATGACAAATGGAGATTAGTAAATGAATAAAACTAAACAAATGGAACAAAATGCAAAATTAGTCAACAAACATCTAAATTCAAAATTAAAAGGAAATCCTAAAAAACTCTACGATGCAGCAGGGCATCTAATTATTAATGGAGGGAAAAGACTAAGGCCATACATGGTAATTAGAAGTTGTCAAATTTTAAAAGGCAAAGTTTCCAATGCAATGCCTGCTGCAAGTGCAGTAGAGATGGTACATAATTTCTCATTAGTTCATGATGATATTATGGATAATGATGAAATGCGTCATGGAGTTCCTACAGTGCATAAAAAATTTGGTATGCCAATTGCAATTCTTGCCGGAGATGTTTTATTTTCAAAAGCATTTCAAAT
>DAOWGL010000102.1 GCA_030637455.1 Candidatus Nitrosopumilus sp.
ATCCAAAAGATGCAATATCAAAGCCACATGTCATCAATTCTGTAATAAATTCAGATGAGTTATCAAGTAAAGAAATTGATGCGATGACTTGTCAGTTACTAAAGGATGGAGAAGATATTTTTGTATTAAATGAAGAGAACCTGAAAAATGCAAATCCAGATTTGATTATATCACAAGAAACATGCGAGGTTTGTGCAGCATATACTAATCAAGTTAACAAAGCAGTTCAAATTCTACAAGAGAAACCAATGTTATTTTCGATGGATCCTCATAACATGGATGATATTATTAATTCAGTTATCGAAGTTGGTGAAATAATTGATAAAAAAGAAAAAGCCAAAGAAATTGCAGATTCATTATTAAAAAGAATTGAAAATATTAGAAAAAAACAAAACAAAAAGAAGATCAAAGTTCTTGCAATAGAATGGATTGAGCCATTTTTTACTGCAGGTCATTGGGTTCCAGAAATGATAGAAATCGCAGGGGGGATTAACATGATCAGTAAAACAGGAGAACGCTCTAGAAGATTAGATATGGATGAGGTTATCAAATCAAATCCAGATATTATCATCTTGATGCCTTGTGGTTTTGATACACAAAGAACCATCAAAGAGTATGAAAAATTTCTAAAAAACAAAGAACAGTGGAAAAATCTTAAAGCAGTAAAAAAGAATCAAATTTTCGCAGTAGATGCAAATTCGTTTTTCAGTAAACCAAGCATACGTACCATAGAAGGCATCGAAATCCTGGCAAAAATCATCCAGCCTGAAATATTTGAGAATTTGAGAGTTTCAGATAGATCATTTGCACATATCGGGAATGATGAAGTTTAGGCTCAACTAAGTTGATGTTATCTCTATAACATACTAGTGCTAATACCCACTTTTGGGAATTAGTATCCATGACAAGAACATTTGCAGGAGACTCAGAAATAGATGCTTTGTTAAAAATGACAAACAATGTTTTGGCCAAACTAAGAAAAGAAATTAGATAAATTAATTATTTTTTCACAGCACTAACAAGAGATACGACATCCCTATCTCTCAATTGATAATCAGTAGGCAATCTCAAATTATATCTCAAATCTTTTCCATAAAGAAGGCCTTTAGTTAAATCAGAGTGAATTTCTTTAGCAAGATCATTAATTGTCGCCCCATCTTTTAACAAGATCAAATCAGGTAACACTCTTCCTTTTTTGTCTGCAAGATTTTTTTCATCAGCCACAGGGTAAATGGAATTCATTTTGAGTAGTTTGAAAACAGCCACATTAATTGCAAACTGGACACCGGTTCGCATGTATTCTCCCATTATTCCTTTTTTAATAAAATTTAACGCATTGATTTGTTTTTCATTGAGGTCATTAGATTTTATTATTTCAAATGTTTCAGACCCAGGAGAGTATTTGATCAATCCTTTTTGTTCTGCACGTCTTAAAACAAATTCACTGTCACCACTAACTGGAATTACTATAGAATCATTATATTTCTCTCTTAATCGAGCAAAATTTTTGTCTGCACCTTCAACATCAACTTTATTTGCAACAATCAATGTAGGTTTGGATATTTTCCGTAGATGGGATGCAAATTTTTTACTATCAACCATATCAAAATCATCAAAATCTTTTTCTTCAAGATTAGTTGCATGAAATGTTTCTTTCACATGAATTTTAGTAACGCCAATTCCACGATAAAGATCAGTGATAGCATCTGAGACATCAGTGCCAGTTTTAATTAATTTTGAAACTTTGTCTCGATTACCTTCTAGGATTTTATGATACCACATGATTAGTTCTTCTTCTATATCTGCAAAATCAGAAATAGGATCACCAGTTCCAACTTCGCTAATTTTTCCAGTTGAATCAATACCACCAGAAGCATCAACTACATGAAGTAGTGCATCAGATTGTGCAGCAATAGATAGAAATTGATTTCCAAGTCCTTTGCCTTTCCATGCATCCTTGATGAGTCCAGGTAAATCTATCAGTTCAATTGGAATGTATCTCCATCCATCAACACATTTGGAATTATTAGGGTTATCCTGAATTTTAAATTCTGGATGAACACAAAGTGTTATTGCATGTGCGATACCTGTC
>DAOWGL010000064.1 GCA_030637455.1 Candidatus Nitrosopumilus sp.
ATGATACAAAATTAGATGAAGAAAAACCTGATGATACAAAATTAGATGAAGAAAAACCTGATGAAGAAAAACCTGATAAAAAGAAATCAAATGACCGGAAATCAAAAACAAAATCTGATAAAAAGAAAAAAGGAAAAAAAGGAATCAGTGACAAATGGTACAATCTAAATGAAATTCTAGTGTACAATGGAATTGGTTTGAAAGGTGAATTAGAATTATACTTTAAAGCAGTTGATGAACTAAAAGCAAAACTTGAAAATCTCCAAAGAACATTATCCACATTAACTAATGTGATGGAGAAAGGCCTCAAAGAGGATATGGGGTGTGTGGCATTTAGAGGAACTGATGGTACTTTGGAGATCTCTTTCTTAAAATCAACGGGGGTCAGAAAGAATTTCAGCCTAAAATCGATCTATTCAGGCAAGGCAATACATGTAGAAAATACAATCAAAATTGGAGTTTAATGATTATTTATGCCTGAATTTCACAAATTATACCATCAAAAAATTGACAAAAACGATCAATACGATCTAACAATTTTAGCTATACATCAATTTATCCCAGTGTATTCTATTGTTGGATCCTGAAAAAGACATGACAAAAGAAGCAACACAAACATCAGTATTTGATTCATCACCTGATTCACAAATGTACGAGTATAAACAATCTGTTGAAAAACTTCAAGCAGAATTATTACAATATGGATTAACATCTAACCAAAGCAAGGTGTTTATTTATCTTGGAAAGTATGGTGCAAAGACTGCTCCTGAAGTTTGCAAAGCACTAAAACTTCCTAGAACTGAAACATATCATTTACTATCTGCATTACAAAATAAAGGAATTGTTTCTGCAACGTTTCAACATCCGATTCAATTCACTGCATCTCCATTAGATAAAGCAATATGGATTTTAGTCAATTCAGAAAAAGAACGTGTAAAATCTTTAGAGCAAATGGAAGAGGGATTATCTAAATTATGGGACAACATACCTACATTTGATTCAATTCATGACGAGGTTGATGAAAAATTCCAAATGTTACAGGGTGCAAATCAAATCCATTCAAAAATTACAGAAATGACTGATAGTTACAATGACGAATTTTTAATTCTCGGCTCTGAAAAAGATTACTTCAAACTGTACCATGGAGACTTTTTAGAACCATTTGTTAAATCAAAACAAAAATTCAGATTACTTAGCGCATGTTCAGATAAAACAACATACATTTTTGATGATTTGGAAAGAAAGAATGTTAAAAAACTCAACAAAGACATTGAAAATCATCTCTGCTTTATTCTAAAAGATAATGGTGAAATGCTATTCTTTACAAAGAATGCAAATTCTTCAGAAGAATTATTTGCAATGTGGACCAACTCAAAATCCATGGTTTATTCAATGAAACTGCTCTTTGAATCATTATGGACTAGCTCAAAGAACATTCACCTGTAAGAAAATCACACACAAATCGTTGTTAGAATAAAACTCATCTTCCTCTTTATATAGAAAATTTACTTTATATTTTTTATAGAAATGGACTCTACATATTCTAAAGTCAAAACTGGTATACCTGGATTGGACTCTATAATGTCAGGGGGATTAAAGCCCGGTAGATCCGTTACTGTGTCTGGCCCTCCAGGCAGTGGAAAGACCACATTTGGATTACAATATCTCTACTCAGGAGCTAATGACTTTGATGAACCTGGAATTTATGTAACGATGGCTCAAAACACTGAAGAAATAAAAAATGACTCTAAATCATTTGGTTGGGATTTTGATAGTCTAATTTCACAAGACAAACTATTGATGATTGATGCACGGCCATTCCAAATTAACGATGAATTGATTGGGAAAGACGATTCACTGTACCGTGGCGAGCAGTTACCTTTTGAGCATTTGACCAAATTATTACTTAGCAGCATAAAGCGAACAGAGGCAAAACGTGTCGTGATTGATTCAATAACCATTTTGGCCATGCAGTATTCAAATAAATTTTACATGCGACAAGGTCTACAAGGTATGCTACAAGCTTTGGAGAACTTTGGGGTTACAAGTATAGTTCTTTCAGAGGATTCTGATGAGAATAAAATTCCCTTGGAATGGTTTGTAACTTCAGGAATTATTCAACTCAGACATACTAGAATTGAGGATACTATGGAGAGGACAATACAAGTAACAAAAATGAGGGGAATAAAACATAGTGAACAAATCCATCCAATTGAATTAAATTCTGATGGTTTAAAATTACTCCATCCTAGATTAATGCCGTGATTATTTCTTTTTTCTGATTTGCTGTACTACCATTGGTAGGAATGCTCCAACATCTGATACAATTCCCAAGGCTTGCCATGTTCCTCTATCCATGAGTTTTGTAACAGTTGGTTGACTGATATCAACTACTATCACTTTGACATTTGCAGGTAGCATGTTTCCTGTAGCAATTGAATGCAACATTGTTGAAATCATAATAACCATGTTTGCATCTTTTAGAACTTTTTTGTATTCTCTTTGTGCTTGAGCAACATCTGTAATGACATCTGGCAGTGGACCATCATCTCTAATAGAGCCTGCTAAAACAAATGGAACATTATTTTTCACACATTCGTACATTATCCCTTTAGTTAGTTTCTTTGATTTGACCATCTTTGAGATTGAACCTGCTTTGAATACGGCATTGATGGTATCC
>DAOWGL010000112.1 GCA_030637455.1 Candidatus Nitrosopumilus sp.
CCCGTCCAATACCAATAACATGTTCTTCATCATATGGGTGCAAATAGTTTGAAAACCCTGGAATTTTCAATTCACCGAGAATTTTAGGGGTATCTTCTGATAAATCAATTACAAAGAAGGGATCAATTTGTTCGAATGTTACCAAGTATAGTCTATCTCCCATGAATCTTGCTGAGAAAATACTTTCATCTGGAGCAATCTCATCTAATTCACCTACGATGTTTAGTTGTTCATCTAAAACATAGACTGCATTTGCACGAACTGTTCCTTGATGTTGAATATAATACTCTGTAGTTGTTGCTACTCTAAATCTATCTTCATTTTCATCCATGGAGAATTGATTTAGTAATCTACCTGGAACTGATCCTTTGGCAACATATTCAATTTTATCCTCATCAATTGAAATTTTATGAATTATTGTTTTTCTAGTGTCTTCTTGGATTTTAGCATCGTATTCATTAAGGGCTTCTCTGATTTTTTCAAATAATCCTTCTTTGTCCTTTTTATCCATCTGGTTGTAAGCGTTTTGCATTAATTCTGAAATTTTTATCCATTGTATTAATGAGCTAATTGAAGAATCATTTTGTATTTCTTTGATTTGCTCTTGAATGTTGTTTGGTAATAATGGTACAACAACATCAAAGAATCTATCACGTGATGAATTCTCATAGAATCCAAATGGCATATTTTGTTGATATGTTAAATAGAAATTATCTTCAGAAACATAGAATGCTCCAGTATATCCCATGAGAAATGATTCTGAATTTATTTTATCTCCAAAAATATCAATTGCTGTTAATGTGTTAAAGTTTGAAAATTGTTCTGCATTATCAAAGTAGAATGCTTCTGGTGTCATTATTCTGACTGAATCCTCCATTATTACTGGGAGTCTTGGATATTGATAATCCACGTTACTATTTGTAACAAAGTAAGCATAATTTCCAATCATTCGTGCATCCATGAAATGCCCATCAATGGAATAATCTTTTAGGATTGTTGGGCGTTCTTTGTCTGATACATCTACAATTAATGCATGTGTAACTGAACTGTATGAGCGTCTTGGAACAAAGTCATATTGTGGAATAATCTCATCATCACTTTGACCGTTGTAAAAAATTACTAGTCTGTCATCATTTAGGAACATGTTCTGGATATATTGTGACTCAATATCTAATGCAATTTTTAAAACCAATTTTGCAGATTCTGCAGGATATGCATCAATGATTGAAAGTGTATTGTGTGATACAATGTATACATACTTTGAATCATTTTTGAGATAGTCTGGCTCATCTACATTTTGTACTTGAACATTTGTTGTTGAATACTCTGATCCGCCTGACTCTATTTTAGATGCTCCATCTGAAGGCATTGGTGCAACTGCTGGGGCTCCTGTAGTCTGGGCACTATCAAACATTACTGCTTCTTCAACTGCCATACTGGTTCTGAACATTCGGTTATCGTAAAAATTTCCACCTGCAATTGATGATGTTTCAAGAATGTCTCTTAGATCTTCTTGTGAAGATATTTTTTTAACATTGTTTGTTCCTTCAAAATAATCAGAAACTGTTTTGTCAACATAGATTATTTCAGTTTGAGGTGTTTGTGTAATTTGTGGTTGATTATCATATCCTAATGAAAACATTATTCCTGCTGTAACTATTACCGAAATGGCGATTACAATTGGTATTATTATTTTTGAATTCATTTTTTTCTCCTCACTTTATCTGATATTCATTTTTTTTGAAAACTGACATTTAGTGATCACTATTATTTCGTAGTTAGAGATAAAAGGTTTAGTAAAATTCAAATTTTACCAAACAATTTACATATACTAGAATTAGTTAATCAACTCTAATGTCGACTGATGAATTACCAGATGATGAATTAACTGAAAATATCAAAATCCTTGCCACTGACGATGAAAAAATAAAATCATTTGGTGAGATACTTTCTAATGATTCTAGTCGTGAAATCCTCCAATTATTGTTTAATGATGAATTAACTGCATCTCAGATTGCACAAAAAAGTGATGTGTCTCTTCAACTTGTAAAGTATCATCTTAACAAACTGCAAGATCTTGGGGTAGTAAAAGTCTCCAAGATTGAAAAAAATTCAAAATCACAAGACATGAAAATTTACACTGCCTCAAAATTTAGTATTGTCATTGTTCCACCTAATCTGTCTGAAAAAACAAAAGAAAGTAAATTACTTGTTCGCTCGTTTAGACATATCTACAAAGTTGCAGGACTTGGAATTGCAACTGGTCTTTCTGGATTACTTTCATTATCCCAATTTCAAAATAAAACTATTCATGTAGATGATTTTACAATGGATGGTGGCATTTCTTCTATTGAAGAATCTACTAAAAATATTCAATCTCTCCCAAGTGATGAATCTATGAAATCCATTTCAGCACCTTCTCCAATGATTGCAGAATCTGAATCACAAGATATTGCAGAACGTAGTATGGATGTTGTAAATACGGCAGTAAATCCTGAGATGACTGTTAATTCTGATTTCTTTTTACCCTTTGTTGTAATTACAATTATTCTGGGTGGACTCACAGTATATTATTTGTGGAAGTCTAGAAAGTCTAATTTAACGTAATTTCGATTGCAACTCTTTTTTCTTTAGCTCTTTCTTCTCCAGGGTATTTTAGAAAAGAAATTTTTTCATTTAATGTTTCATCTGTAACTAATTCTGCATTTCCAATGAATACATTATCATTATATTGTATTTTGACAAGTGGGTTTACCAATACATTTTGAAACCAATCTCCATCTGGTTTGTGCCTTGAAAAGTAAATTTTTCCATTATGATTAACTGCCCGAAGCATAACTTTGTGTTCTCTTCCTGTTTTTCTTCCCTTTGTGATTAGGATTGGGCGAAATAATTCCTCCTTTATTTCCATGCGTGATTTCCTTCTGTCAAGTAATTTAACCCCATTGATAGAAATTTCTGATATTCGGTGTGATAAGCAAATCCGTTGATTTGCTAGCATGTCCGTAAAACTTGAAGGAATGCCTACCAATTTGGCTACCGCAGATACATTTACTGGAAAAAAAGTCATTGATAGAGAAGGAATCGAATATGGCAAAGTCAAACATATTCACATCAACCAAGACACACTGGCTGTAAACGGTGTAACTATTCATCAAGGATTTAGAAGAGATTACTTTCTATCTGAGGATTATATTGACAAGTTTTCTGAGGAAACATTGCTTCTAAGCAGACCTCCTGTGAGAACTGGAATTCCTGTAACTGATATTGATAGACACAAAATTGGCAAAGTAAAACGATTGCATAAAAATTCAGAAACAAACGAATTGGAAACAATTGAAGTCACCGATGGTCTAATGCATTCTAAAATCCTATCCAAATCTGAAATTTGGGGTGTAGGGGAAAAAGTCATTTTAAGAATGACTAAAGAAGAATTCAAAAAACTTGAATAATTCTTTTTAATTTTCTTTTTTCAAAATAACATCTTTTGTTTAATCTGATTTTTTAGAACAGACGTCACAAACAGGAATTCCTTCTTGAACTGTAACATCAACATTTGATGAGTGGCATTTTTGACATAATCCTTTCATGTCTTGAACTCATTATTTGGTCTTTAAATTTTTTATGAGGATCGGCCTAACCAATACTTAGCAATTTATAATTGATAACTGCGATCAATGTGATGTATTCCATAGAGACCAAATCTCTTACTAAATCATTTGGTGACACAATTGCAGTAAACGATATTTCCTTTTCAGTTGAAAAAGGAGAAATCTTTGGATTCCTTGGACCAAATGGTGCTGGTAAAAGTACAACCATGATGATTCTGACTACTTTACTCAAACCAACGTCTGGAGAAGCATTAATTTCAGGATTTGATGTAACTGCAAACCCAAAAAAAGTCAGAGAAAATATTGGCTATGTTCAACAAGAATCAACTGTAGATGAATATCTCACAGGACGAGAAAATCTTTTACTGCAAGCAAAATTAAATCACATCCCAAGAAATGAAATTAACAAACGCATTGATGATGTTTTAGAATTAATCGAACTTGTTGACAAACAAGATCAGGCAGTGGTTACCTATTCTGGTGGGATGAGGAAAAGATTGGATATTGCAGGTGGATTACTGCATAGACCTAAAGTACTATTTCTTGATGAACCTACAGTTGGATTGGATATTCAAACCCGTAGAAAAATTTGGGAATATATCAAGAAAATTCACATTGAATTTGACATGACCATTTTCGTATCAACTCATTATATGGAAGAGGCAGACCAACTATGCGATAGAATAGGTATCATTGATGGGGGAAAAATTCAAGTAATTGATTCCCCTCAAAAGTTGAAAAACGCAATGGGTAATGAGGTAATTTCTATTGTTATTGATGAAGGAGAAAATCGAAACTCTTTCTTGACTGAGATTAAAAAAATTGAATTTGTAGCAAAAATTAATGAGGATGGCTCTAAACTTACTCTTTTTGCATCAAATGGTACTGAAGTAATCCCTAAAATATTCCAAATATCCTCTAAACTAGAAATTAAAATAAAATCGATCTCATTAACACAACCTACTCTTGATGATGTTTTCATTTCTTACACTGGACATGAAATTAAAGGTGATGAATCAGGATTCAATCGAAAACGTGAACATGCAAAGATGAAGAGGTTAAGAGCATGAATACTATTCTTTATGATACATATACAATTTTTTGGAGAGAACTAAAGAGATATAAAAAATCTCGCAGTGGTGTTTTAATTCGTTTAATTCAACCTGCAATTTGGATTATTGTAATTGGAAATACCTTCTCTGGAACTCAACCGTTAATTCAGTCAGTTGGATTTGAAGGTGAATATATTGAATTTATGGCACCTGGTGTCATTATACTTACTGCAATTTTTACAAGTATCTTTGGTGGTGTGAATACTTTGTGGGACAGACGATATGGTTTTATGAACAAGGCTCTGTCTTCTCCGATTTCTCGTTCTGCAATTGCATTAGGGAAGATGGCCGCAATTTCTTTAATTGCTGCTTTACAAGCTAGTTTGATTATAGGAATTGCTCTAGCTATTGGTGTTAATTTCCCTAATCCGATAATGATTGTACCAATCATGGCCATAGTTATTTTATTTTCATTGGGATTTTCAGGAATTTCTGTAATGATCGCAGCTACTGCAAAGTCTCAAGAAACTTTCTGGGGGATGATTAATTTTCTTGGAATGCCATTGTTTATGCTCAGTCCTGCATTATTCCCATTAGAGTTACTTCCAGATTGGCTTGCAGTAATTGCAAAACTGAATCCTGTTACTTACACTGTCTTATTGGTACGTGAGTTAATGACTGGTGTTTCAGAAGGTGGAATACCGATTATTTTGAGCCTAGGAGTTTTGGTGGCTTTTGTAGTTGTGATGATTGCACTTGCAAGCTATGTGTTTACGCGTGAAGTAAACAAGCCATTTTGAGATAAAATTGACAATAATTGTAACATAAGCTAACTCTGGTTATGTTTCTCATATTTTGTCATGATTAATTGTTGAAACTAATTACTACAATCTTGACTGTTTCTATATTATTATTAGCTACTTCTTTTACTCAGACTTCCTTTGGATCTGAAGATTATGATTTATTACATAAATGGGGAAAATATGGACCTACAGAACCAAATTCCTTTGCACATCCTCAATACATTGCTGTAGGGGATGATGGCAGTATCTATGTTAGTGATTTTGGTAACAAACGTATTCAAAAATTTTCTAGTAGTGGAGAATATCTGACTCACTGGGGTAACGGCGGAAAACAATTAGGAGATTTTTACAATCCTTCTGGTATTGCAGTAAGTGATGATTCCGTTTTTGTAATAGATCGTGATCTAAATCGTATTCAAAAATTTTCCTTGGATGGTGAGTTTCTTACAACTTGGGGCGAAAAGGGAACTGCTGAAGGACGTTTCTTATATCCTAATGGAATTGCTCTAAACAACGAACTTCTATACGTGATGGATACAGGTAATCAAAGAATACAAATATTTTCAACTAGTGGTGAATTTATCTCATCTTTTGGTTCAAGTGGATTAGGTGAAGGACAATTTCTTAATATTTCTGGAATTGACACCGATAAAGATGGAAATATTTTCGTCACTGATAAAGGAAATGGAAAAATTGAGAAATTTACTCCTGAAGGAGAATTAATACAATCATTTTCATTTTATTTTCCAAGTTATATTTTCTCTCCTAAAGCAATAGCAATTGATCCTAATGGCGATATGTTTGTAGTAAATTCTCACAATGGTAAAATTTTACATTTATCTCAAAATTCCCCGTTAAGATTATCTCCATCTGATCAAATTGGTCCATATCTTGATTCTTTTAAACAAATCACCGATTTGGCAATTGGAATCAATGGTGAATTATTAGTTGTAGATTCCCCAACACATTCAATTCAATCATATGAAACAAAGTTTTTTGAACCACCTGCCGAATCTTATTTTGTTGTAGCTGAAGAGGTAAGGCCTCCATCTAGAGATCAAATTAAGCCTGTAATTATTGCACCTGAATCATTAGTGGTAGAGGCTGAAGATATGCTAACTAATGTATTTCTTGGAGATGCAATTGCTACGGATGATAGTGGAATTAAAATTATAATTAATAATGCTCCAGAAATGTTCTCCCCTGGTATCACAAATATTCTTTGGATAGCATTTGATAATTCTGGACATAGTTCTACTGCCTCTCAAACTATTACTGTAAAAACATGCGGTCAAGCATATTATGATTACAATCTCATTGAGGGAACTGAAGGTGATGATATCATTCAAGGAACTGATGACAATGATTTGATCTTTGGTTTGGCAGGAAATGATCTTATTTCTGGGGGATTAGGAAATGATTGTATTTTTGGTGGTCATGGTAATGATATTATCTCTGGTGATGATGGGGATGATATCATAAATGGTAATTCTGGAAATGATATTCTAAAAGGACAATCTGGAATTGACATAATTTATGCCCATTCTGGTTCCGATGTGATTGATGGTGGCGCAAACTCTGATAGATGCTATCTTGATTCAGAAAAAGATCTATTGTTAAACTGTGAGTAGAAACTTTCTATATAGAATTACTAGCACAATCTAGAAACATGTTTCATAAGTAAAAAACCATGCCATAGCTTATAGTGTAAAAATTATATTTACAATTTAATGACTTGTAAAAACACAAAAAACATTGCAATTTTTAGTATTATTGCATCATTCATTATAGTTTCATTTGGATTTTCAGATGTATATGCTGAAGAGAGTGAAGGATACAAAATGATAGGTGATGTAACTCCTGTTTTGACATTCACATTCCGAGACGGAGTTGAAACGTATGAATTCCCTGTTTTTGAAATGGGTGAAAATTTTGCAGATAACTCTGGAACATCATTTTCAGTAGAAGGAACTGTTACCAATTCTCCATTATTACATAAAGCAATGGATGAAGCATACAAGTATAGATTATCTAATGCTGCATTTGATTATCAATTCAAATACTTTGATGTTGATGCAGATTTTGTAAAAGAAGACAAATCAATCATAACTTTTGATTATAGCAATTGTAGAATTGATAATTATCAAATTGAGACACTTGATTCCAATGACTATGAAAGCTATTTCAAAGAAGTTGGATTTGCTATTGTAGATAAAATTGACTTTGTATGTAGTGGATTAAATTCTAATTATTCTGACGTAAATTTGATGGGAGATGATTTTGCTTTCACTGATTATGGGGAATCTGGATTTACTTTTGCTAAAGATGTAAAAACTTCAGTGACCTTCATGTTTGCAAATGGGGTAGAAAAAATACAATTCCCTGTATTTAATCTAGTTTCAGGTTATGAGGAGTCTACTGATAATGTTGTTGCAGAATTTCAGATAGAAGGAGTTTTGGATTATTACCCATTACTGTTTAATGCAATTGATAAATCCAGACAAGTATCTGGACTTTCTACCTCTTCTAACGTTGATTTTGATGCATTAGTGGAAATTACTAATACTGAATCCATTCTAAGAGGGTTTGATTTCACCGATTGTCGCATATCTGATGCTAAAATCACAACCAAGGTAGACAAGGAAGAAGGATTCACTGGAAAAAGTGGATTTGTTCTAGTTCTTCAATCTTCTTTCACATGCTCTGGAATTGATGGAGTTAACATGTATTATGATGAACTTCGAGGAGATGCACCTGTTTGGAAAACAACACATCTAACAAATGAATATGCAGAAACAATTCAAAATACTGAAGGTGGTCTAAGTACAGTTTCAACTTTTACTTTTGCTGATGGAACTGAAACAATAGAGTTCTCTATGTTTAAGCAAAGTAATGTGCTAACTGTTACTGAAGATACAGGTAGTGATTCTGTCACTAACAAGGCAACATATCCTACTTTAGAATTACGAGGAATTGTAGGTGATTATCCAATGTTATACAAGCACGTGGATGACAATATCAAAATTCAAGGTGTTGCTGGTACTAGTTTGATGGATCTCGTTGATATCGATGTTGATTTAGTTTCAGGTGGAGAAGTAATTCGTGGCTTTAACTTTGTAAATTGTAGAGCAATTGACTATACCGTTGAGACAGAAACAAACAAGGAGGAAAGTTATGTGAAAAACAAATTCGCATTAGAAAATATTTTTGACTTTGAATGTCAGGGATATCATCCAAATAATCCGGCATACGATGCAATGTTTTATGTAGAAAAAGCAAACACTCAAAGTACTTTTGATCTGAGAAACACTGACCAATGGGGTCCAGGTTTCACAGTTCAAGAATAATTTTTTTTCTTTTTATTTTTTAATTTTTACAATAATTTCTTTGAAAGTGCGATCAGCTCAAAATTTGTACCTGCCACATGTTTCTATATAGAACAATATACTATATGTTCACTAGTCCTATAACCAAAATTACATTCAATGAATCATGGTACAATGGTTATCTTGGTTAAAATCCAATGAAAAAGAACTCTTAACAATTCTAGATAATTTAGCAAAAAAAGCAGTTGAAACCTCTGAAGCCGTAGTTGTTTTATTTGAAGATCTAAGTAATGTAGACCAAGCAAAAAAGATTCATCAACTTGAAACTGAGGCCGATGTTCTAACACGTGATATCTTTTCTGAACTAAACAAGACCTTCATCACTCCTCTAGATCGTGAGGATATGCAGAGAATTGCATCAAAAATTGATGATGTAATTGACTTTATGGATGGAATTGCAGCAAGGGTTTACAGTTACAAAATCACCACCCCTCCACCATACACGATGGATATGGCTAAGGAGTTAGTCAAAGCAACCCAAGAAGTACAGTATATGATTTCAAAATTACAGCGTATCAAAAATCCAAAAGATATGATTCAACATTGTAGAAATACTGGTGATATCGAGCACACGGTTGATGATTTGTATCGAGAAGCCATCAAAGAACTATTTGAATCCGAAGATGCAATCAAAATCATCAAACTAAAAGATATCTATGAAACAATGGAGACTGCATCAGACAGATGTGTTGATGTTGCAGACGTCATTGAAGATATCGTTCTAAAATACACATGAGATGATTAAATGTTAGAAATAGCAATAGGTGCAATTATTGTAGCATTAATCTTTGATTTTGTTAATGGATTTAATGATTCTGCAAATTCTGTTGCCACTGTTATTGGAACTCGTGTTCTAAAACCAATTCATGCTGTGGGTTTATCTGCCGCAATGAATTTCATTGGACCTTTTGTTTTTGGTGTTGCAGTTGCCACTACTATTGCAAAGGGAATTGTAAGTCCTGATGACATTACTGTTTACATGATTATAGGGGGATTGGCCGGAGCAATTGGATGGAGTACTCTTTGTACTTATTTTGGATTACCAATTTCAAACAGTCATTCCTTAGTTGGAGGAATTATGGGTGCAGGTATTGCAGGATTAGGATTTGAGAAATTAGTTTATGGAGGTTTAACCAAAGTCTTTGCAGGAATTGTAATTGCACCTATTGGTGGAATAATAATTGGTCTTTTGGTAACTACTTTGATAATTACTCTATTTGCAAGTAAAAGACCTGGACCTGTAAACAAAACTTTTGGAAAATTACAAATTATTTCATCTGCGTGGTTTGCATTAACCCATGGAGCAAACGATGGACAAAAAACGATGGGTATAATTGTTTTAATTCTATTTTCAGCAGGAATTATTCCTGAACTTGAGATGCCATTATGGGTAATCTTTGCTGCAGCGACTGCCATGGGATTGGGTACTTTCTTTGGAGGATACAAAGTTATCAAAACACTTGGAGTTAAAATTACAAGACTCAAGCCATATCAAGGATTTGCAGCAGAAACTAGTGGTGGATTGATGCTTGCAGTATTTGCAATATTTGGTATTCCTGCTAGTACCACGCACGCAATTACTGGGACTATAATGGGTGCAGGTGCAGCTCGTAGGAAACGTGCAGTAAGATGGAAAGTTAGTAGACAAATTATATTTTCATGGATTATTACCATTCCTGGTAGTGCTGCTATGGGAATTGGATTTACATATCTGATTCATCTGTTTGTTTGATTTTCAATAATACCTTGGTTTTTATTTCAGCAAAAATTTTTTGAAATATTCAAATGGACATATTACAATTAATTCAATCAAATCTTCTTACTCCTGTAATTCTGTTCTTTTTGTTTGGAATCATTGCAGCCAGAATAAAATCTGACTTAAAAATCCCTGAAGCAATTTCAGAGTTTTTGCCAATCTATCTTCTTGCCGCAATTGGACTTCATGGTGGAATAGAGATGAGAAACACTGGATTTGAAAATATGTTAATTCCTATGTTGGTTGCTATTGGACTGTCATTGCTCTTTACATTAAATCACTATCAAATTTTACGAAGATTAGGCAAGTTCAATATTTTTGATTCATATGCATTAGCATCTACCTATGGTGCAGTAGGTGCTGTTACCTTTTCCGTTGGATTATCATTCTTAAAAAATCAAGGAGTTACATCTGAAGGATATCTTGCAGCAGTTCTTGCAGTATTGGAACCGGTTGCATTCATTATGGCAATATTTTTGACAAACATGGCAGTATCAAAACAAATTAGAACAAAAAAACAGTCTTTTGCAAAAGATAGTGCATCTGATATTGACATGGGAATTCAGGAAACTAAAACAAAACTTTCTCAGGTGTTACACGAATCAATCACTGGTAAAGCTATAGTTATTCTTCTTGGTAGTATTGTAATTGGCTATGTCATTGGAGAGCAAGGATTTAGCTCAATTAGAATTGTATTTGATGAAATGTTTACTGGTGCAATTGTAATTTTTATGATTGAGATGGGAATAATTGCTGGTCAAAGATTAGATGATATCAAAAAGGTTGGAGTTTTCCTTATCGCGTTTGCAATAATTATGCCCACATTCAATGGAATAGTTGGTGTATTGGTGGCAACCGCCATGGGTTTAAGCCTAGGTGGATCCGTAATGTTTGGATTACTATTAGCTAGTGCTTCATTTATTGCAGCACCTGCGGTATTACGTCATGCAATACCTCAGGCAAAACCTAGTCTATACATTACATCTGCATTAGGAATTACATTCCCATACAACATTATAGTATTACTTCCAATCATGTTTACCATATCAACAATTGTTCACAGTGGGGAAGGATCGATAGACTTATTCAATTACATCACAAAGGATTGGATATGAAACTTTACACTGTAAAATTACTTACTATTACATGTGAAATTCTTGCTCAAAAAAATATTATTGAAATTTTAAAAAAACATGAGATAACTGGATACACAACTTATGAAGTAAATGGAAATGGGACTCGTGGATTACGTGGTCAGGGATTACAAACTGAAAAAAATGTTAAAGTTGAAGTTATTATGCGTGAAGAAAAATTACAAGATGTTGTAGAAGAAATATCTAGAACATTATTTGCTAATTTTGCAATTGTTCTTTATGTTAGTGATGTTGGCGTAGTGAGAACTGAGAAATTTTAACAACATTTATCGTCTGAACATAAGTTCGGAATTTTTTTACTAGTTTTTGTAACATTTGATATTAATTCAGATAGTTGATTGTTTGAAATTGTATACATTGCTTTTTTGCCTTCATCTCGTGATTTAACAATTCCACATTTTTTCAATGTCTTTAAATGATGTGAAACTAGCGGTTGGTCCTTTTGTAATTTTTCCACAAGATCGTTTACGCAGAGTTCTTTGTTTTTTTGTAATAACTCTAAAATTTCAAAGCGTGTTTCATCACAAATACATTTTAAAAGACTGACTCCGTTCATATCAATTTAAATTTATATGAATTAATATTTATGTTATGTTGTAAATATGCCTAAAAATATCCTCTTTGTATGCGTAGAAAATGCAGGTAGAAGCCAAATGGCTGAGGCTTTTTTTAGAAAATTTACTCCGAAACACTTCGATGTTTCAAGTGCTGGTACAACACCCTCATCCCATCTCAATCCAATGGTAATCCAAGTGATGAATGAAATTGGAATTGACATGGTAAATCAGCAACCAAAAATTTTGTCTAACTCTATGATTGAGAGTTCTTCTAAAACTGTCAATATGGGGTGTATGGATAAAGAATCATGTCCTTCATTGTTTGTAAAAGATGTGCTTAATTGGAATATTTCTGATCCAAAAGAAAAATCACTGAATGAAGTTCGAGAGATACGTGATAAAATAAAATATGAAGTACTAAATCTTATCAAATCACTTGAGGGATAAATCTAATGGTATATTCTAACTTACAAATTTTTACAGTTGAATTAGTTGGAACTTTCATTCTTGTGGTTTTTGCAACTGGTTCAATAGTTTATGATGTTGAAGTCTTTGATGGGGCATTAGGAATTCCATTTGCAGCTGTGGCTCCTTTCATTGCACTGCTAATCGGTGTGTATTCTTTTGGAAAAATATCTTTGGCACACTTTAACCCTGCAGTAACTATTGGCTATTATATTACTGGACATATTTCAAAA
>DAOWGL010000078.1 GCA_030637455.1 Candidatus Nitrosopumilus sp.
AACAGAAATAGATTTTTCATTATAGGTAATAGAACCAGCTTGACCTCTTGGAGCATCATCTAAAATCCCAATAACAGATTGATCTCCATTGTCTGCAGAGTCAAAGATTCCAGAATTTGGAACATCTTCAACTAAAGTAATAATTTCAGAGTATGTCGTAGTTCCATCAGTTACACTAGTAGAAGGTTGTTCATCATTAGATTGTAATTCAATTACAGAATTTAGATTTACAGATAGTTTTCCATTATCTTCAGAACCAATGTTTGAAAGATTAGGTATCAAATCAACTAATCCAGCCCCCCCGTTTGCAGAACTTTGGCCATTTTCATCATATGCTTGATAGAATGTTGAGGATGTAGTTCCAACATCAAAAGTCCAAGAATCTTCATCGGTAGGATCTTGATTTAATTGAAAATCATTTACTGTTAAGAAAACTTCAGCATTTTTGGGATAAAGAACTCTATCAATATTCATAGAAATGTTTTGGCTTTCATCATATTCTAATGAAACAATCTGTGGGGGACCACCAGGATTGTATTGGATAGTAACTTCATTAAATGAATAAAGTTGAATTAGGGGCCATGCATTCACATCTAATCCAATTTGTCCTGGGGGAACATTAGAATTAGTATTGAGGGATTTTGCATTTCGAACTACATTATTCAAATTTGTTCCAGATGGGGACGCAGTACACGAAGAAAGAGAGGCATCACCATTAGTGGAACCAGTTGCGGTACGAGGGATAGCAAATCCATCAGTTTCAGAAAGAGATATTCCAACTACTGAAGCTGAAGAATCCCTGCTACAAAAAACTCCAAAATCTAATCCCGTTCCTGTAAGCCCTACAGTAGCATCTGCTTGTTGAGCCTTGTCTACGTTTGCAAAATATGCATACCAACTACCATCAGTTGCCTGAGTCATTCGCAATAATTTACCATTAATAGTTACATCAGGTTCGCCTTTACCCTCATCTGTATCAGACAAATTTGGATCAATTACTACGACTTCTACTACCATCGAACCAGAAAAATAATTATTGAATTGAGAATTTTCTGCAGAAACAAATAGATTGGGATTACTTGATGCCTCTGCATCAATTTGAGGAATAATCAGTAAAATTGAGAAAGCTGCCACTAAAGCAAAATACTTCATCTCCAACATAGTCCTAAAACCACATTTCATCACAAATAACATTATCGTAGGATTACTTCTTAGAAAACGGTAATACGTGATCATACTATCAAAAAGAAGGAAATGTTTGTTCAAAGAACCAAAGTTTTACAGATTTCACTTTTAGCTATATTTTCAGCATTTCTAGTTGAATTAATTTTTGGATTAATCTCCAACAGTCTGGCACTGATTACTGACAGTATTCATGCTTTGTTAGACAGTGTCGTAACTCTTGTTTTACTTTTAGCTGCAAGATTAGCAATCAAACCACCAGATGCAGAACATACGTATGGTCATGGAAAAATTGAATCACTTGGAGGATTAATTGGAGGAATAGTAATTTTTCTAATTGCTTGTTTTTTTATTTATGAATCAATCAATAGATTGCAAAGTCCACCTCCAAGTATTTTACCAGGATTATTTGCAATAATTGGTGGCCTATATACAATCGGAGTTGATTTTTTCAGAATTATCATCTTAAGAAGATCTATTAAAAAAATTGGTGGTGCTACTTTGAAAGCAGATTTTTATCATGCATTTATGGATCTTGGTTCTACATTAGTTGCAATTGTAGGAATTGTTTTGGTATCATATGGTTTGTATTTTGGGGATTTTGTTGCAGCATTAATTCTGGGAGTTTTACTGGCAGCACTAAGTGTGAAATTAGTATACAAAACAGCATTAGATTTGACTGATGTGATATCTCCAGAACTTGTAAAAAATGTCAGAGAAATTTCAATGTCAACAGATGGTGTAGTGGATACAGGATCAATTCTTATGAGAAGATCAGGGGATACAATTTTTGCAGATGTAACAATCTCTCTAAGGGGAGATACTAGTTTTGATAAAGCACATGAAATTAGTGACAGTGTTGAAAGAAACATAAAAAATAAAATTCCAAATGCATCCCCTACAATTCATTTTGAACCAAATTGGAAAGATGTTCCGCTAGATGCAAAAATTTTTGACATTACAAAAAATGTAGATGGTGTTAAAGGGGTTCATAATGTTACCACACATAAAACAAAGGGCAAAACATATTCTAATTTACACGTGATGGTAGAAAGAGGAATTAATTTATCCTCAGCTCATAAAATTTCAGAAATAATTGAACAAAAAATTCAAGAACAAATTCCAGAAATTGAGCATGCTACCATTCATCTAGAACCATTTGTTACAGTTCCAGAAAATATCAATATTGAAGATGTTGAAACTGAAGAAAAAATTAAAACCATATTGGAGAAATACCCAGACATTAAAAAAATCGGCAGAATTGTATCTTTGAAATTTGAGAATATTCTCAAAATTGACATCGATTGTTCATTTAACAAAGATTTGTCAATTGAAAAAGTTCATGATTTAACATCAGAAATCGAACATCTAATTAGAACAGAAATTAAAAATTCTGTAATTACTATTCATCCAGAACCAAATTAGACCAAGATGCTAGTCAGATACATCACTAACATTCCAACGGCAATTCCAGATACAACAGCAATGGTAGAAAGATTTTGATCATTTTCTTCTTGAATCCATTTCATAATAACAACAATTACTTGAAAGATTGCACCTGCCCCTACAGCCAAGAATATTACTGATGTGAAAGGAGAATAAACAAAGCCACCGATCCAAGCCCCAAAAATGGCAGGACTGCCAGCAATCAGACCCATAGCGGCAAGTTTTCCAATCATCAATTTTCCTCTTGACATGGGTGCTGCAATTGCAATACCTTCTGTAGTATTATGCAAAGCAAATCCTACAATTAGAAAGGTGCTAAATGCAATTGATCCCATTCCAAGTGCTGCACCTATAGCAAGTCCTTCTCCAAAATTATGTAATCCAATTCCAATTGATATCATTAAAGCAATGGCAACAGGTTTTGTGAATTTTGAAGACCCTGCTTTTTCAACAAGTTTGTTTCCAATATAGTACAATCCAAGAAAAGACAATATTGTTACTGTAGCTACTAGTAATGTTCCATTGAAACTAGATGCTAAATTTTCATCAGATACCTCAACTGCTTCTTCAATAGAATCAATAGCTAAGAAAAGAAGTAAACCTACAGTCAGTGCCAAAAAGAAATGATATTTTTGTTTATTAATTCTTTTGATAAATGGAAGCCATAATAATCCAATCATCACAGGGATTATTCCAACATATGTTCCAATTACTGCAAAAAAGATTGTAAGATCTAATGATGGTTCTAATGCAGGAGTAGCTGCTTCAATTTCTTTTTCAAATCTTGTTCCATCTTCAACAGTAATTCCTATAGTGTATGGTTCTGCTTCATTCCATTCAAATGGAATTCTAACTAGAGTGGTTTCGAATCTTTCTAAAAATCCATCAGGCTCAACGGCTGCTGGTTGAATTCTATCATTGATATCAGCCATAACTATTTCAACAGGCATATGGCCAGTGTTTCTAACAGTTGCCTGAATTTCAGAATCAATAAAATCTACTTTTTCAATTGTAATTTCAGGAAGTATTACTCCAAAATCTAACAATTCTGCACCTGGTCCAAAAATGTAAGCCATCAGCAAAATCAAAAAAAGGAATGGAATTAATCCACTTGCAATTAATTTTCCTTTAGATGAATTATTACTAAGATCCATAATCTAGTTCCACAGTATCTTTTTCAGTTGAATTATTTACAAGAAATATTCCTACCCAGCCTTTTTCTGAGAACTCAACCTTGTGGGCGTGAAATAGATATTTTCCAGGGTACTTGTATTCAAATTCCATTATTCCACGCTCAGTTTGAGATAAAGTTATCATATCAGTGTAAAATGATGGTACAAGGTCAGTTCCCGTAGGATAATACTTGTACAAATTTCCATGAAGGTGTAGGTTATTGATTGGATCAAATTCCACCATATTAACAACATAAACTCGAATTAATTCATCAGTGTTAATCTGGATTGGGTGATGTTGATAATAAAATGGAATAGTATTAGCAGCATAGAAATTATTTTCAGTATCAAAATCTGTATCCAATCCATTTAACACCATAACCATTTCATCAGCTGGTGGACGTTTTTCTTTTGGATCAACTATGAAAACACCATAAAGACCATGAACAATATGTTCTTCAAGTGGCATCACATGACAATGATATGGATGTACACCTACAGGTCCAGCTTCAAATTCATATACAAATTGTCCACCATTACCTCCAACAGGTTCAAAGACTCCATCCATTCCAGCAGGATGAATTCCGTGAAAATGCATAGTGTGTTCTTTAGAGCCATTATTTATGAAATGAATACGAAGTAAATCACCTTCGGTTGCTCTAATGGTAGGGCCTGGAACTGTTCCATTAAAAGTCCAAACATTATAAAATACACCAGGAGATACCTCCATGATTTTATCATCTTCAGCAATTATTGTAAATTCTCTTAGAACTGTACCGTCAGATAATTGTGAAACATCACCATAATTGAAATCTCTCAAATACTCCATTGGATCAAATTCTACAGTAGAAACAGCATATAGTGGATCAATGATTTTACCAGATGTTTGAACCACTGCTCCTGAATGAGTTACAAATGTTTTAGATTCAGATTGAGCGTCAGAAAAAGTTGGAAAAACGGCAATTATAGAAAATCCAACAACTAACGAAATCAGTAAAATCATTACAGTCGAACGACCTATTCTCAAGATAAGTAAAAAACTAAAATTCTTTATTTAAATTTACCCTAAGCTAACTTTTTTAGCCTAATCTAACTTTGTTGTATTAGGCTAAATAATTGTGAAAAATTAGGTTTAAACTAAAGATAATCAGCATAAATCTGTGCAAAAATCAGGATTAATGACAGTAATTTTTGGATTGTTGATTGTAACAGGACTAGTAGTGTCAATGGTGGAAAATCAAATAACATTAGAAGGGATCAATCAAGGAAATGGAAAAGTCAGTTCAATTGAAACAATTACAGTTTCAGTTGATTTTGATAAAGAGATTACACCTGTAGGAATTTTTGCAGTTCAAATAATGGAATTCAAAAAAAATACAATTTCTGCAATAATTTTAGACCCGTCAAACATAGAAATTATTTCTCAAAAAATAAATGAAGAAACACTTGAAAAAGAATTTGATGTGTTTGAAACTGGAACTTATCAACTAATTATTCAGAGTACTGATGAAGATGAAATTTATGTGGCAGGTGCAATTGGTCCACTGCCAGATGCAGATAAAAAATTTATCCTATCCATAATTTCCTTGGGCATTCTGATCATAGGAATGATAGGATTAGCAACTATTGGAGTAATTGGGATAAAAAATAGAAAAAAATCAGTTTAGGTAACTATCCATTTTTTCTAAGCCACTAATAGTTGCATCAAAGTTATCACCGTCTTCAACAATACTAGTGAGTTTTTCAGAATTTGCTGTTAGTGTACATTTTCCATCATTAGAATTTTTTAAAATAAATCCATATTCAATCAAATATGAAAGCCTTTCAAGAACTTCAGATTCAGAAACGGATGATTGTTCAGCTAAAAAAGAACATTCTTTTTGGCCATCTTCAAGTTGAGCTAAAATTAATGAGGTGGTTGGATCAAACATACATTCGACAATTTTTTCTCGATCAAATGTATCACTCATAATAAAATACAAATTTTTCAAAGTAATAACTTTTTGAATTGATCTTCCAATAAGATAATTAAGAAATAGATTCCCTCAAAAATATGCAAAAACTCTGTAGTAAGGATCCCTCAGGGAAAGGGATACACTGTTTTTGTGTAGATATTGACGCTCAAAGGGGAGTCAAAAAATGTTGCAAATGCAGTATATGGAATGTCCAAGGCAGTGATTGGACTAGTGATGAGGATTTTAGATAATTAAATTCAAAAAAGATATCAAGATTAGGCATGATCTTAAAATCATGATTTAACCATATTTCAAAAATCATGTAATTTGATGCCTAGTATGGTTTTTATCGGGGATTCTGTGAATTTTTGAATACTTGAGCGCACAAGAATATAGACACATTGTCAGAATTGTAGGGAACGATATCCGTGGAGAGAAAAAGATGGTTATCGGGTTGACCCAGATTAAGGGTCTTGGCTTCATGTTTGCAACAGCTATTCTTGATACTCTAAAAATTAATCCTAATTCCAATATCGGCAATCTTACAGAGGAAAATGTTCAAGCAATTGAAAAAGTAATTACAGATCCAATCGCAAATAACATTCCAATATGGTTCCTTAACAGAAGAAAAGATATTGAAACGGGTGCAGATTTACATTTGTTAACATCAGATATTCCATTTACATTAAGAAATGATATTGAAAGAGAAAGAATTGCAGCAAGTTGGAGAGGTTATCGTCATCTAAGTGGTCTTAAAGTTAGAGGACAAAGAACTAGAACTTCTGGTAGAAAAGGCGGAGCAGTTGGTGTCGCTAAAGGTGGATTGGCAGCTCCAGTTAAGAAAGGTGGTGCAGGAGCTCCGGCAGCAGTAGCAGCAGACGGTGCAGAAGCTCCGGCAGCAGATGCAGCAGCAGCTCCGGCAGCAGAAAAACCAGCAGCAGTGGAGAAAAAAGAATAGGTGTTTTGAATGGGAGATCCTAAATATCCACGTAAAGTCTGGAGGAAACCAAAAAGACCACTCAATTATGAATTAAAAATGGAAGAGTTGGAAACTCTAGGAACATTTGGATTAAGAACTAAAAGAGAATTATGGAAAGCACACACAGAATTATCACGTGTAAGACATCAAGCAAGATCATTACTTGCATTAAGACAAGAAGTTAGAGCAGAGAAAGAACCAATTTTAATGAAATCTCTTGCAAGGATTGGTTTAGTGTCAGGAGATGCAACATTAGATGATGTACTCAATCTAAATGCAAAAGATTTACTTTCACGAAGATTACAAACTATCGTTTCAAAGAAACTTGGATTCAAAACACCTTATCAAGCAAGACAAGCAGTCATTCATGGTCACATCATGATTGGTGAAAGAAAAGTCAACATTCCGTCCTATACGGTTACTATTGAAGAAGAAGGCAGTGTTCGTTTTACACCAGAATCAAAGATTCCTGAAATGTTAGAAAAAACAAAGAAAGAAGAACCAAAAGTAGAAGTAACTGCTGAAGGAACTGAGGCTCCTGCAACTGAGGCTCCTGCAACTGAGGCTCCAAAAGATAAAAGTTCTTCAACTGAATAATCGAAAAAATAGGCTTATCAGTAAATAACCCCAATTATCAAAGAGAATCATAATGTGTTCAATTATTGGTTATTACGGAAAGGAATTTGCAGCACCTATCATCGTAAAGGGATTAAAAAGAATGGAGTATCGCGGATATGATAGTGTTGGAGTAGCAACAGAATCAGAGAATCAAATTGAAGTTAAGAAAGGTACTGGAAAAGTAAATGAAGTAAATTTAAAAGTTCAATTAGATACACTTCCAGGAAAAGTAGGTATTGGTCACACCAGATGGGCAACTCATGGAAAAGTTACAGATATCAATGCACATCCACATCCAAGTAATTCGGGAAAAATTGCAATAGTACATAACGGAATTATAGAAAATTTTGAGGT
>DAOWGL010000128.1 GCA_030637455.1 Candidatus Nitrosopumilus sp.
AACACATCTAATCTTCCATCTTTAGCAACAACTTTTTTGATAGCTGAAACAATTGATTCTTCTTTATCCACGTCTAATTCTATAATTTCAATTGGAAGGCCCTCTTTTTTTGCAGCATGTTCTAATTCACCTGCTTTTCCAACATTCCTCATACTGGCAAATGTGTGATACCCATCTCTTGCTAATGATAATACAGTCTCTAATCCAATTCCTGATGAACTACCTGTGACAAGAGCTACTTTTTCCATGATAATTCTAAATTCTTGTTATATTTATCCCATTTTGATTAGTTATACTAGAGGTTTATCTCCTTCAGTAGGATCAATTAATTCCGTTTCTTCACCATCGTTGATTCTTTCAAGAATCTCTAATGCTGAATATTTGTGGAGATATTCATTATTATTTCCACATCTATATGAGAAAGTGCATCTTGGACATCCGGATTCATTTTTGCACGGACATTCTTTTACTATGAACATGCTTCTTTCAAGTGCCTTTTCAAATCTGTCATAGAGGGCTTTACTTGCACCACTTCCACCAATAGCCCCATCATAGATGAAAATTAAGCCTGATGTGCCTAATGATATCCCTCCTAAATCCTGGGAAACTCCGCCTGTAATCATATTGCTTCCTTCAATTACAACGTGTTCTGTAGCATGATATCCGCTAGCTTCTGTATATTCCTCATCTTCTGACTCTTCAATTACTTTGAGAGGTCTTGGTGCATGAAATACAATCCCTTTAGTAACAAAATCATATTCTAATGGCGAATCTAGTTGAACTTTTTCTCCCTGTGTTATTTCTTGTCCTAGCTCGATATTGACATACCCATACACCTTTTTTTCAATATGTAATTTACAAAAAGCAATTTCAATGCCATTTGCTTTTCTTCTTTCATAAACTGTTTCAATTGTTGGCCATTCTTCTGTTAATGATTTTGTGTAATATGGATAATCTCTTGGAATTCTTTCTAGTTTTGCATAATTTTTTTCTGGATAATCAAACACCTTTACCTTGTAACGAATGCCTGCTAGAAAATAGATTGCATCTTTGTGTAGTTCTTCTAGTGCAATTGGCAATACTCTATCTCCTACTTTTTTTCCATCTAAGAAAATATCAATTGAATTACCAATTCCTCTAATGCTGTATTCACTCAACACAGAATTGATTTTATCAAAATTTGGAATGATTCTATTATTGAATTCTTTTAGATTTTCATTAATTATGTGCTGTTCTATTACTTCTTGATGTTCCTTTAATTCATGTTTTGAAATGGGTCTATCACATGCCATTGCCAAAATTTGAAATTCTTCTACAAATGGATTCTTGGGGTCGATGTATGTTTTCTCAATATCTTCAAAATAATCATCAGGGTGATTCTTGTAATATTGTGATATGGGATCATTCCCTAAAGCTAAAAATGCATATCCTCTCTGACCTTTTCTAGCTGCTCTCCCTATCCTTTGAATTAGTCTGTTGACTGGAATAGTTGATGATATGACACAATCTACATTGCCCACATCTATGCCTAATTCAAGCGTGGGAGTACATGAAATTGCCTGCAATTGGTCTTCTTTGAATTGTCTTTCAACTGATGTTCTGTAATTTGCCATTAATCCGGCCCTGTGAACTTTGATGTTTACTTTTTGCTTTTTTGCCTGTATTGCTAAAAGTTCTGAATTTAGATGTGAATTATTAAAAACCATTGTCTTGTGATTTTTTTGAGTTAGTTTCTTTGTCAGCTCTACCATCAGGGCTCTCTGTGTTCGAAGTGATGGGAAAAGCATTACAAAATCTGTTTTCCCTTTTTTACCTGAACCTTGAATTTTTTGCATTTCTTCTCCAAACAACTTTTGACAGAATTCTTTTGCATCATCAAGAGTTGCTGATGCTGCTACAAATTGTAATTTGTTGGTGCAAATTCTCTTTAGTCTTTTTATGATATAATGAACATTTGTTCCAAAAATTCCTGAATATACATGGGCTTCATCTGTAATGAGAATTCTAGTAGAAGATAACAATGAGGAAAATTTTGTTTGATGCCACATATGATAATGTAAAATATCAAAATTTGTAATTAGAATTTGAGGTGGATTATCAATTATGTCTCTTCGCTCTTCTTGATTTGTATCTCCATCAAAGACTTTAACATTCACTCCTATTTTTTCTGCAAATTTTTGAATTTTTGGATGCTGATCACGGGATAGTGCTTTTGTGGGATATACAAAAATTGCAAAAACATTCCCATCACTCGCATCTTTTTTTATTCTTTGAATCACTGGAATCAAAAATGCTTCTGTTTTTCCGGATGCTGTGGGTGCTTCAATGACGACATTTTCCCCAAATGTAATTTCTTTAATTGATTCTTCTTGAAATTTGTAAAATTGATCAATTTTTAGTTCCTTGAGATGCTCAGTTATTGATTCCTCTAGTCCTAATTCTTCTACTTTACAGCCCATTTCAGGCTCAGGATTACTCAAAACCTTGTATTGTGAAATATAGTCTTTTTTTGAAAACAGAATTTCTTCAGTTATTTTATCTGGATTGTTTTTACCTATCATCTCTTTGATTTCATTTTCTCCCCTGACAATTCCTTCATCTTTGAGACCTTCAGATAATCCTCCTTCAGTTACTAGCCCTTTGTCAAATCTTGAAAGAAACTCTAGAAATACTTCATCAGCATTTTTTGAAAATTCTAACAGATCTTCTAATCCACATTTTTCACAAGAAACATGCATTTTTTTGTTGAATGTTTTTTGAATTCCAATTTTTGATTTACATTTGGGACATGAGAACTTCAAGATCTATTTGATAAGGAATCATTGATGATTTATTGTTTGATAGGTACTATGTCCCACGACATTATTAAGATAGAAGAGCGTCTTGAATTTAAAAATGAAAAAAATAGAAATTAACAAAATTTACAATCAGAACTGTATTGAAGGGATGAAATTAATTCCCAAAAATAAAATTGATCTTGTAATTACTGATCCACCATTTGCAATAGATTTCAAGGCTAAAAAGGCAAATTATAACAGAACTTCATCTAGGGTATTATCTGGATATAATGAAATCAAACCTGAGGATTATTATGATTTCACCTTTGCATGGATGAGTGAAGTTTTTAGAGTTTTGAAAGATTCTGGCAGCATGTATATTTTCTCAGGTTGGAATAATCTCAAAGATGTCTTACGTGCAATAGATGATGTTGGATTTACTACTGTAAATCATGTTATTTGGAAATATCAGTTTGGAGTAGTTACAAAAAGGAAATTTGTTACTTCTCACTATCATTGTCTTTATGTCTGCAAAGATGATAAGAAACGAAAATTTTTCCCCTTTTCTAGGTTCAAAAAAGATGAAAAAACAAAAGATGGCAGGAGTCTTCATTATAGAGACAAGGAAGATGTCTGGGACATCAAAAGAGAATATTGGACAGGTGATGAAAAAACCCCAACCAAACTTCCTGCAGAAATTATTGAAAAGCTATTGGAATATTCAAGTGAAAAAAATGATTTGATATTTGATCCATTCCTCGGTTCTGGTCAAGTTGCAGTAGTTAGCAAGTCTCTAAAAAGAAAATTTCTTGGTTTTGAAATAGTTCCAGATTATTACAAATTTGCAAAAAAACGACTAGATACGGATACCTATAGAATTAAAAAATCAAAATAGATTATTCCTTTTTTTCAGGCTCATTCGTTCTTTTTTTACCTATTTTTGTTGCAATACTTTCTCTTATCTCATCATCTGTTTTACCTTCCGTTTTCACTCCAGCTGATTTTGCAATCATCTCTAACTTTTCTCGTTCTGTTTCAACAGGTCCTGAAATTTTGGGGACTTCATCTGTAACATCTTTTATTTGCTCTTGAATTTCATTTTTGGCTTTATTGTATTCGTTTACAGCTTTACCCATTTTTCTTGCAGCCCCTGGTAATTTTCCTGTACCTAAAATCAAAACCAATGCAACAAAAATAATGATCATCCATTCACTACCACCAATATTTAGTGAAACATCCAACATGTTCTGATATTATCTAATTTGAAATTAAACGTAATGTCTGTATTTGTGCCTAAATCTGTAATGGATCCCTAATCTCATTGGTGAGAAGTACTTATTGATTTAAATAAATTCAGAACTGATAATTTTTATGAAAAAAATAGAAGCAATCGTTCAACCTGCTGTAAAAGATGCAGTAATTGCTGCAATCAAAAAAGTTGGTGTTGGCGGTGTAACTACTCATCAAGTTCAAGGTCAAGGTGCACAAGATCCTCCTCTAGTTGGACAATATTTCAGTAGAGATATGGTAATTTGTGTTATAGATGATCCAAAACTGGATGATGTACTAAATGCAATTGCAAATGTTGCTTGTACAGGAACTAAAGGTGATGGCAAAGTCTTTGTAACAAATATTGAAGATGCATTAGATCTATGTACTAAAAAACGTGGAACAATGGATATCTAGTTTAAGATTCTTTGTGGTTCTAGTTTCTTTCTAGCATTTATTGCAAATAGTGTAACTCCTATTCCTATTATACAAAATACAACATATGGTGCTTCATTTCCAAATGATTGTGTAATGGGACCTCCAATCGTTGGTCCTATGGCCCAACCCATACCAAAAACTGTTTCATATGCTCCGATAATTTTCCCTGAAATTCTTTTTTGAGTTTTACTCAAAATAATCTCCAAAGTCAATGGGAAAAATATACTAAATCCAAATCCCATTAGAACTAGGGCTATTCCAAAAGTGAAGATTGAATCAGCAACAACTGATATTGCCAATCCAGCTGATACTGCAATAGTTCCTGCAATCAAAGTTTGACTAGTTCTTCTTGCAAACTTTCCTGCCAATGCAAGAGATACAACACGTGAAATACCAAAAACAAAATACAATAACAAAATGTCTGATGCTGACATTCCATTATCATTGAGAAATGCTGGATAGATTGTTAGAATTATTCCAAATGACGAAGTACAGAAAATCAACAACACTATCACTTCTGGAAATCTCTTCATTTCCTTAATCGATGAAAATGAAAATTTCTCGTGATGTTTTTTTACCTTTTTTCTTGAGGCTAAAAGTGAAGTAATTATTGCAGCCGCGAGAATAAATGCTGCAATTTGGAATAATACCCTATATGTGACATCAATGCCTTCAAGTAATGCTGTGCCAAGTAATGGTCCTACCATGAACCCCATTACAAAAAACATTGTAAACCATGAGATGTTTTTTAATCTGTTTTTTGCAGAACGTTCATTTGAAATGATTGCTTCACAAGGTGGCCAGAAAAATGCATGAGCTACCCCTGTCATAATCCTAAATCCCATTATTTCTGGAACTGACTGTGCAATGGATAGCAGATAAATTGATGCAGAATTAATTGCCGCACCTAAAGCTAACAAATATCCATTGTTAATTCTGTCAAGTAGAATTCCTACAAAAAGTGGAATGAACATGTATGGGATAAAATTCGTTAATCCAATTAGACCAAGTTCGGAATACGTTGCACCGATGACATTTTTTGCAAACACTGGTAGAATTGGACCATGTAATCCGTATGAAATTCCAATGATTAGACCAGTGATGTTGACTAGTATCAGTACTCTATTCATTTGTATGCGGCAACCATTATTGCCCCACCCATAAGATCTTTCTCAAACTCTATTCTTGAAAATTTTTCAAGAATTAATCCTTCCAGTTTTTTATTTTGTGGCCATCTTTTGTATGTGCCATAAAGTGTTCCAAATTTTAATCCCAGTCTTCCACCTGCTGCAAATGCAAGAATTGGTAGAATACATCTTAGATAAAATGAAACACCAGCTCTGAAAAATACTTCATCTGGTTTTCCTAAATCAACAATTACAAATCTTCCATCTTTTTTCAGCACTCTATGAATTTCAGAAATTGCAATTCTCAAATTAATTGCGTCTCTTAATGAATAACCGCATAACACTGCATCAAATTCTCCATCTTTGAATGGAATATGCTCAAAAACACCATTTGCCATATCTGGAGATTCTTCAAAAAATGTACCTGTATTTTTCAACATTGGTACAAGCGGATCATATAGTGTAATTGAGATTTTACCATCTGTTAGTTTCATTGCTGTTTTTGACATGTTTCCAAAACCTGAACCTGCATCTAGAATTTTATTTCCTGGGAATACTCTGTTTGAGATTCCACGAATCCGATGTTCCTTATCTTTGCCTAATGAAATGATTGAATTGACTTTGTCATAAATTGGAATTATTTCTCGAAGTACTTCCATTACTTCTCCCCAATAACTTCCTAAACCCATAATCTATCGTCTCAATATACTAGTTTGAATAGGTTTCAAATCAAAGAGTTTACTCTGCAGCAAACTTTGATGTGTTTTGAGAATAATTTTGTAAATCAGATTCTGAAACTTTCTCAAATGTTTTAGATTCAGTAGTAATTTTTGCCATCTTTATATTATTAATTCCGTCTTTTGCTTCTGCTTTTAGATTAATTGCTGCAATAGCTAATGCTGCTGCATCTTCTATACTCAAATCATCTTTGTAATGTTTTTCTAAAAATGCATTTACATCATCAGAACCTGCTCCAATTGCAATTGCTGAAAATTGGATATATGTTCCACTAGGATCTGTTACATAGATTGATTCACCTTTTTGATCAATTCCTGCAATAATCATAGAAACTCCATTTGGACGTACTCCTCCATATTGTGTGAATTGATGAGCTTGATCTGCTAGATGTTTTGCAACTGTTCCAACTTCAACAGATTCATCATATGTCATTCTATTTCCTTGTGAGAAAAATCGTGCACCATCAACTTGGACTCTTGCATCTGGAATGTATCCTGCTGCTGCAACTCCAATATGATAATCAACTTGAAATATTTTTTGAGTAACATTACTAGTTTGTAAAGTTCGAGGTTTCTCTTCTACTGCCATAATGACACCTTGTTTACTGCTGATACCGATAGCTAAGGTTCCTCTTTTTACTGTCTCAATGGCGTATTCGACTTGGTATATTCTACCGTCTGGCGAATACATTGTAGGTGTCATATCATAACCGCGGGATGCCATCATATCATCACGAGTCCATTCTCAGTCAATTTAAGGGTAATTGTCTTGTCTGAATATGGATTAGATCTGGAAATAGGGCTATAAGCAAAATTGACTAATTGAATTCAAGAAACATGGTCAATCAACTACTAGAATTCAAAGAAATCATTAAATCAAAACAAGTTTCAAATGCAAGAAAAACCGACAAACAAACAAGGAAACTCTTACTGTACTTGTTCACCAGCACCAGAGGTGGTTTTACTCGACTACGAATAATCATTCATCTTTTAGAAAAACCATACAATACACACCAATTGGCAAAAGAACTAGACCTTGACTACAAAGCAGTCCAACATCATATGAAAGTCTTGGAAAAAAATAACATGGTTTCAAAGATTGGAGAAAAATATGGTGCTATCTTTCATCTGTCAAATTTTCTAGAAATCAATATTGGTGCACTAGATGAGGCAATTGACAAATTAGATAGAAAGATGAATCATACCAAAGTCTACATGTAATCCAATTTCTGAATCTGCGATCTGATATTTTGAACTAAACTTAATATAATATACACCGGTTTCAAAATCATCTTGGTCAAAAACGATCCTTTTGCAAATGCAACTAAACAAGTTAATGATGCATGTGATATTATTGGAATCAAAGACAAAGAACTACGTGAATATTTGGCAATGCCAAATAAAATGATGAGAGTTAAAATTCCAGTTAAAATGGATAATGGTAAAATTAGAATTTTCACAGGTTTTAGAAGTCAACATAACAACGACAGAGGTCCATACAAAGGTGGCATTCGTTACTTTAATCCGGAAGGTGGAGTTGAATATATGGAACGCGAAGTTATGGCACTTTCTTCATGGATGACATGGAAATGTGCAATTGTAGATATTCCTCTTGGTGGAGGAAAAGGTGCAATCTATGTTAATCCAAAAACTGAAAAAATCAGCGATGGTGAATTAGAGAGACTAACAAGAGGATTTGCATACAAAATTTCTGAAATCATTGGTCCTGAAAAAGATATTCCAGCTCCTGATGTTTACACAACCGGTCGAGAGATGACACAAATCATGGATACATTTAGCAAACTAAACGGCAACAAATATTCTCCAGGTGTAATTACTGGAAAACCAATTTCAATGGGTGGTTCACTTGCTAGAAATGTTGCAACCGGATTGGGAGCAGCATATACAGTTAGAGAAGCTGCGAAGACATTGAAACTAAGTTTGAAAGGTGCCAAAGTTGTTTTACAAGGATTTGGTAATGCATCAACATTTGCAGGAGAATATCTTGAAAAGATGGGTGCAAAAGTTATTGGTGTCAGTGATTCTAAAGGGTCAATCTCAATTCCTAAAGGTGCAAAAGTTAGTGCAATTTTAGCACACAAAGAAAAGAAAGGTTCAGTTGTTGGATTCCCTGGCAGTAAAAAAATATCCACAGAGGAATTACTTACTACTAAATGTGATATTCTAGTTCCAGGTGCATTAGAGAATCAAATCGATGCAAAGATAGCAAAGAATCTTCAATGTAAAATCATTGCAGAAGCTGCAAACGGTCCAACATTACCTGAAGCAGATCCAATTATCTTCCAAAAGAAAATCCTAGTAATTCCTGATATTTTAGCAAACTCTGGTGGTGTATGTATTTCATATTTAGAATGGGTACAAAACAACATGGGCTACTATTGGACTTTTGATGAGGTTGCAAACAAAATGGAGAAAAACATCACAAAGGGATTCAAAGACGCATATGCACTCAGTAAAAAGCACAAAATCGATATGAGAAAAGCAACTATGGTTTTAGCTGTTGAACGAGTATTAGAGGCATTTAACCAAAAAGGCATTTGGCCATAATCTTAGGCTAAATAAGATTCGTAACTTACTAGTTGTTCAATAAACATTATCTTCCCTTTTGTAATTATGCGTAATTTTCTTTTGAAAGTGAGATCCACTTTGGTTCTTCTTTGCAATAACTGAATTGTTTTTCCAGTCAATGTTCTACCTTTTTTGTCTCTATCAAAAAGAATTATCAGTCTTTCATATTTTGCTACAGAATCTGCAAAATCCACCATTCCTGAAAATTTATGAAATTCTAAAATTTTACCTGTATGACCAAGCTTCCTTAATGCATTAGAATCTCGTTTTCCTTCAACTATCACAACACTATTTTCTATGGCATTTAATTGAAAAATAAATTCTTTCAATTCTAGAATTTCTTGCTCTGATACTAGCATAATCTATGATTACTTCTAACATATTAAAACAGAGCATATTTTTACTTCCAAATAATTTGTTGTGTAAGATGAAAACCGAATTAGAAATTGCTGAATATAGAAAAGTAATTGAAGAAAGACTAGTAAAAACTGAATCCATGGATGCCATGAAATACTATCAAGGGGTACTTCGAAGTCTGGAGTGGGTAGTTACAGGACTAGACGTTTAAAAAAATGTCAGATGTACTCCTTGTACAAAATACGCGAATAGAAGGCTCTGGATATCTGGGTGAACTTTTACAAAAGGATGGATTTGAAATCACATCTGTCAATGCAAAACATGAAAAGTTACCTGACAAAGATTTTTCTCTAGTTGTGATTTTAGGTGCACCTGAAAGCGCAAATGATGATTTACCATATCTTCAAGCAGAACAACAACTAATCAAAAATTCTGTGGAAAAAAACATTCCTGTGCTTGGAATTTGTTTAGGCTCTCAATTAATTGCAAAAACTTTTGGTGCCAAAGTGTATAGTGGTCCTAAAAAAGAGATTGGCTTTTACAGCGATTTGAAAATTAATAATAATTCTTCACTATTCAAGGGATTCAAAAATCCGTTTACTGTATTTCATTGGCATGGTGATACCTTTGATTTGCCTGATAATGCTACGAGATTGGTCTCTTCTGAGTATTATCCAAATCAGGCATTTCAATACAAGAGTGCGGTTGGTTTACAGTTTCATTTGGAAGTAAATGAGGCGATGGTGAATTTGTGGCTTGATAATACGGAAGACAAATTGAAAAAAATTCCTGGTATTGATCCACAAAAAATTCGATCAGAAATTATTGAAAATATTTCAACTGTAAAATCAAATATGAATAATTTTTACAACAATTTCAAATTTTCCTTTGAACATTGACTAAAGTTTAATATAGTTAATTCTAATTTTATCGATCGAACGATGGCTGCTGTTAAGAAAATTTTTGAAGAAACTATTCAAACAGATCACAAAGTTATCACTGAAGATATTTCTAAATCTATTCTCAAAACTTATGGTGTTAAAGTTCCACCTTATGCACTTGCTACTTCTGCAAACGATGCAGTAAAACAAGCAAAAAAAATTGGATTTCCTCTTGTAATGAAAGTAGTATCCCCACAAATTTTACACAAAACTGATGTTGGTGGAGTTAAAGTTGGAATTGATAATGTCAATGATGTAAAAAAGACATTCAATGACATGTATGGTCGTCTTTCTAAAAAGAAAGGTGTTGAAGTTAAAGGAATTCTTTTGGAAAAGATGGTTCCAAAAGGTGTTGAACTAATTGTAGGTATTCAAAATGATCCACAATTTGGTCCAATGATTATGGCTGGATTGGGAGGAGTAATGACTGAAGTCTTCAAAGATGTTGCATTTAGAATGTTACCAATTACTACATCTGATGCAAAATCCATGATAAACGAACTAAAAGGTTCTAAACTTCTCAAAGGTTTCAGAGGTAGTGCACCTGTTGATCTTAACATGGTTGCAAAAATGTTAGTACAAATTGGAAAATTAGGCGTAGAAAATGCAGATTACATCAACAGTATTGATTTCAATCCCGTAATTGTATATCCAAAATCTCATTTTGTAGTTGATGCAAAAATTATTCTAAACAATGAATTAAGAAAGAATTCCATCTCAAAAGATAAACCAAATATTACATCCATGGAGACTTTCTTTACACCAAAGTCTGTTGCGCTTGTCGGTGCATCTGCAACACCTGGAAAAATTGGTAATTCTGTATTGGATGCACTTGGAAAACAAGATTACAAAGGTAAAGTATTTCCAATTAATCCTAAGCAAGAATCAATCCTTGGACTCAAATGTTATCCATCCTTAGATGCAATTACAGAAAAAGTTGATCTGGTTGTTGTTTGTATTGATCTTTCAATGTGTGGACCAATCATGAAAACATGTGCAAAGAAAGGAATCCATAATGTTGTAATCGTTTCAGGTGGTGGTAAAGAACTTGGTGGTGATAGAGCCGCTATGGAAGCTGAAGTTAAAGAGTTATCAATAAAACACAAAATTCGTGTAGTTGGTCCTAATTGTATTGGAATGTTTAATGCCGCAAATCGCCTTGATTGTGCATTCCAAGGACAAGAACGAATGGTACGTTCAAAATTAGGAGATGTTGCATTTTTCTCCCAAAGTGGAACAATGGGAATTAGTATGTTAGAAAGTGCTGATTTGTTTGGTTTATCAAAAATGATTAGTTTTGGTAATCGTTCTGATGTTGATGAAGCAGATATGATATGGTATGCTGCAAATGATCCTCAAACCAAAGTAATTGGATTATACGTTGAAGGATTCGGTGATGGTAGAAAATTCATCAATACTGCAAAACGTGTAATGAAAGAGATGAAGAAACCTATCGTAATTTGGAAGAGTGGTAGAACTGCTGCAGGTGCAAAACAAGCTGCATCTCACACAGGCTCACTTGGAGGCTCAAATGCAATGATTATGGGTGCATTCAAACAAGCAGGGATTATTTCAGTTGATAGTTATCAAGAACTAGTTGGAGTCTTAAAGGCACTAGCATGGCAACCTCCTGCAAAGGGTAATCGTGTTGCTATGACTAGTAATGGTGCTGGTCCAATGATTGGTGGAATTGATCATTTAGAAAGATTGGGTCTTACAATAGGAAAGTTGTCGCCACATCTTCTCAAAAAAATGAAAGCTCGTTTTCCACCAACTGTTCCTATTCATAATGGTAATCCAGCAGATGTTGGTGGTGGTGCAACTGCAGATGATTATAGATTTGTCATT
>DAOWGL010000147.1 GCA_030637455.1 Candidatus Nitrosopumilus sp.
AAGGAAGTTATTCTACATTTACAAAATTTTCACCAAGACCTAATTTAGGTGAATTTACTACAAATTTAGAGCAAACATATAACATGTTTATTTCTGGTGAAAATATTTTAACATCAGGGGCTTCATTTAATATGGTACATGATGAAATAGGGGCATTAGAAGGTAAAGGACCATCAGTCACCAAAGTTTTACCGTTTTTAACTACAGGCAAGCAAGAAATTATCGGTGTGACATATTATGAAACAGAAATAGAAGTTTCAAGGCAAACTGGAGGAAGTTCAGTAGGTGTAACCAACAGAGGGCTTGTAACAGTTACCGTACCAGTCATCTCCCAAGAAGATCATAAAATTAGTTTTTCATCATCTGAACTAGATTCAGTAAATCCCATTGACCCTTTAATGAAAAAAGGTGAAAATGCAGTCATAGTATATGGAGAAACAGGAACAGTGGTACCTGAAAACTCAGTAAATTTTTACATTACAGATAATGAAGGCGTTAAAACAATTTCAGGAAATCCAGTAGGACCAATTGAAGAAGACATGGATTTGATTATAGAGCCGTTAATACCAATAATTTTAGCTGAAAAAGAATTTCCAGTTTTAGGATATTTAGAAGAAGGTGGAGATGAAGAAGGAGAAGAAAGTGTAGCAGTAGTAGAAGGCGAGGAGGAAGAGGACATAGATCCAAGATTGGGGGTATCATACTTTATTGAAGATGGAATAATTAGTTTTTCAGCAAATGAGTTAATTGATGCAGATTCAATTACAATTAAACGAAACCAACCATATGCCGAATTTAATTTGATTTCTAGTGAAGTAGGAACTACAGAATTAACATATCAAATGGGAGGATTTGAAGGGATGACACAAATTACTAGTCATACCACGGATCCTGCAGAAATATATCTATCATTTCCAAAAAACATCTTAGCAAATTCTGAAACACTAGCTACAATTCAAGTATTAGATTCTATAGGAAATCCTGTTTATGCAAAAAATGAAATTAAAATCAGTTTAGTATCTAATGATGAAGGAGTATTACAAGTACCTGAAGAATTAATATTAAAAAAAGGGGAATATTTTTCTACATTTGAAGTAAAAACAACTAATGAAGGAATCATTGAACTTGCATTTCTTTCAGAAGATTTTTCTCTTTCAAAATATGACATTAATGTAGTTGATATTAGTCCTGTTTTATCACTGGAATTTATTGGTGGATTGAATTGGAATGAAAGAGTAGAAGCAAAATTATCAGTTACCATTCCAGAAGTATCAACTGCCCTTGATGGATTTATTTTAGAGTGGGATATTGAAGGAGGAGAAATACTTGCAACAGAACAGATTACAAACAATGCAGGGATAGCAAGTGCAAACATACTTGCAAACGACAAAGAAAAAATTTCAGTTACTGCTACAGTTTCAGGCAATGGACTTAGTTCAACAACAATCTCAAAAACAGTTAACATTCTAAATATTCCAGTTATAGAGGAAATTAGTGATAAAGTAGTTACTGAATCAGCAATTGAAATGCCAATAGACATGTCATTGTTGATAGTCATCATCATTCCAGTTGCCATAATAGGGGGATTGTTTTTCCTCAAACGTACAGATAGACTTGATATGATTACTGAAAGAATACCAATGGGTGAAAACATAGGTGATAAAATGGAAGAGATTAAAGAAAAAATTTCAGATATCAGAAATCGATAAAATGATTGGGAAAATATGACTAAACATTGTGAATATTTATCCCCACATATTTCAAATAGAATTTAATAAAAAGACATACAATGTTTGAAACATTAACAAATTATGAATTAATTGGAGCTAGTTTGGCGCTCACCATGTTAATTATAGGATCTATCATTGACGTATGGAAAAGAGAAATCCATGATTATTATTGGATTGGATTTGGGAGTGTTGGTTTTCTATTAGTATTCATTAGTTCAGATATCATAATTAATTTAATGACCATGGGTTTTGCATTAATCATTGCACCATTTGTCATAATTGTTTGGAGAATTGGAATGTTTGGAGGTGCTGATGCATTTGCATTAATCGCATTGGCAGTTATTGCCCCTATGGCCACATTTACAGACAATCCCA
>DAOWGL010000009.1 GCA_030637455.1 Candidatus Nitrosopumilus sp.
AGGAATTGGACAACTACCTACAATTCCAGTCAACTTAGAATTTGATAAACTAAACTACAAAGCTGGAGATTCAGCAATTATCACACTATCAGGAAAAGCATCAGAAATCATTAGTTTGTTAATTGTGAATCCTTCAGATAAGCCAGTAGGGGATGCAGTATCCATTACATTACAACCAGATGGTAGAGGCTCACATACCATAAATCTAGAGGGGTATGCGTCAGGAGTGTATACTGCAGTAATTAGTAAAGGAAGTACTCAAAGTACAGAAATATTTACAGTAGGCTTACAAACTGGTTCTGGAGATATAGACATCAACACTACAAAATTAGAATATCATCCAGGAGACTCGATTTTAATTTTAGGAGATACTGGGACCAATGTTCTTCTTACTCTCACATTAACGGATCCAGATGGAAATGAGATTAAAGTAAAAGAGACATTTTCAGATAAAAACGGAAAGATCTCAGAGGGCTCATTTAGAATTCCTTCTGATGCCATATCAGGAACATGGATGATTAATGCAAAGAGTGGTTCAAACTTTGATAATACTGAAATCAATGTTGTGACATCATCGGCTGAAGGAATGGTTGTATCAGTGGAACAAGGAGTCAATATTCCAGGTTTAGGGGATACAATAATCATCAAAGTATTTGGGGCAGAGCAAAATGTGGAAATAAAAATTATATCAGAAGATGGAGAGGAAATTGGTGATCTAGAGGGCATCATTACAAGTGCTGGAATTATTGATCAGTTGTGGGCAATTCCTAAAGAAACAGAACCTGGAACATACACAATTACAGTTACAAACCCATCAGATTCTGCAACGACAACTTATGAGATAATAGGCTAAGTTCAAACAATTTTATTTCACCTTATTTTCATTAAATTATGAATCTTAAAGACAGAATAACAGATTATCCAAATTTTCCAAAAAAAGGAATTTTATTTAGAGACTTTAGCCCAATTTTAAAAGATCCATCAGCATTATCTTATGTTGCTGATGAATTTGCTAAATTATTCCACCCAAAAGATATCGATGTTTTTGCAGGAATTGAATCAAGAGGATTCATCTTAGCATCAATTCTAGCCTCAAGATACAACAAGGGCATGATAATGATTAGAAAGGCTGGAAAACTTCCTGGAAAAACTACAAAATTAGCATATACGATTGAATATGGAAAAGACACCATAGAGATTCAAAAAGACATAGTCAAAGAAGGAGAGAGAATACTCATTTGTGATGATTTACATGCAACTGGTGGAACTGAAAAAGCATCTGCAAAATTAATTGAAAAAGTAGGAGGAAAAATTGTAGGATTTGCATTCATCATAGAGCTAGTTGATCTGAATGGAATCAAAGGGATTAACAAATACAATTGTAAATCATTGGTGAAATATTGATGGAAAAAGATGTAGAAATAGGAATTTTTGGCGGTACCGGAATTTATGATTCAGGGTTATTAGAGAATGCACAAGAAATTGACATGGACACACCTTATGGAAAACCATCAGACACAATCACTGTAGGAACTTTCAAAGGTAGAAAGATTGCATTTCTTCCAAGACATGGTAAAAAACACACAATTCCACCACATAAAATTAATTTTAAAGCAAATATTTGGGCATTCAAAGAATTAGGAGTTACAAGAATTATTGCACCATCAGCAGTTGGAAGTTTAAAAGAAGAATTAGCCCCTGGCCACTTTGCATTACCAACTCAATTCATAGACTTTACAAAATCTAGAGATGGTTCATTTTCAGAAGAAGGCAGAGTGATTCACATCTCAGTAGCTGATCCTTTTTGTCCAGAACTACAATCATCAATTCTTCAAGTAACAGACAATCAAAATTTGGATATTCATAAAGATTGTACTTATGTCTGTATAGAAGGGCCACGATTTTCAACTAAAGCTGAATCAAAATTCTATAGAACAACAGGTGCAGACATTATTGGAATGACTCTGGTTCCAGAATGTCAACTAGCAAGAGAGGCACAGATGTGTTATGCTTCAATTTCAACAGTTACAGATTATGATGTTTGGGCTGACAAACCAGTTACAGCCAAAGAAGTTATTGCAACACTAACAAAAAATGTAGAAAAAACAAAGAAAATTCTAACAGAGTTAATCGATAAAATTCCTAAAACAAGAAGTTGTTCTTGTGAAAAGGCTTTAGCAGAAGCAGAATTCTAATCATCAACAAATGACTCTTTTGTGAGTCCTTCTGGAAGGGTCAAATCACCCTGAAGCAGATTTCTCTGAAGCAAATCTATTACTTCATCAACATTATAGCCTAATTTTTCTAATTCTTTCTCAGTGATTTGAGAAAGTTTTGCACCAATATTTTGTCCGCCTATCCTACCAAATGCAATGGCTGTAAAACGAAAATCATTTTCATCTATTGTAAACTTCCCAGTAATCTTTGCAGCCATTTGGCTTCCATGAATATTATTAATGTGAACTTTAAGATCCATTTCAGAGATTAAATTTCTACAGCTTTGTTAACATTGTCATCAATTAGGAAACTCCAATGCTTTTCATCTTCTACCTTGAAATCATTAATTTTAAGTGGAATTACTTTTTCATCAAGACATTCGTGTTTTATTTCTCCATTTTCTTTTAATTTTACTAATTTCCATTTGTATTTGCCCTGTTGTAATTTACATACAGTAACTCCCCATTTTGCATCAGCATCAATCTTTGGCATTCCTACCGTTTCAGCAAGTTCTTCAATTCCAAGTTGTTTTTCTTCACAGAATTTTTTCTTACAAACTCCACATCTCCAAACATCAACAGAACCTATGGTTCTTTCGTCAATGTTGATGTTTATCACACCAAAATAGACTGGCTGATGCTTACAGGTCTCAGTATCAATGCTCAATGTTGTTCACCAAGTTTTGGTATTATTTAGTTCTTGCATCATCATACGGTTTTTCCAAAATTACCCCAATATTATCAACAATTTTGTTTCGTTTAAATTCAATATTTTCTCGCTCACACATCTTCCTGTACATGTTTACTCCTGTAAATCGAGGATGCATTGCCTCAAATTCTGTAGGAGTGATATCAATAAAGGCACCAAGGGTCATTAGATCTTTTGATGCTTTCTTTGCATCATCAATAGGAATTTTTAATTTTTCAGCAATTGTTTCAGACGACATTTTACCAGAACAAGTCACTAACAAAAAAACTTGAGCCTGAATAGGATCTAGATGTATTTCAGATACCAGATCATGTTCAATTCCAGAATAAGACATTAATTTTAAAATAAATTGTCAAGACATAAAATATGATCTATGCAGTTATTTTTTGAGCAAAATCTTTTTAGAAATTTTCAAAGAGAACCCCATTGCAATAAAATGAACAATTGCACCCAATATTGCAGCATATAGTAAATTATCTAAAATTTTCCAAGTTAGGACAAAAGATATGACTGATGGAGCTGTAATTATGACTGCAATTATAGTTCCTCTTAATGCAATTTCACGAATTGAAAGTTTAGATTCCTTGTTATCAGACAACATGGAAAATTTCAAAAATGGTAATAAAAAACAAAGATTAGTCAGAAAATATTGTCCTAATATTCTACGTTAATTTTTATTTTTTATGATTTTAAACTAGTGAGGCATCAAACTATTAGTTTAACACCCTTTAGGAGTTTAGAGATTTGAACTGATTAGAAAATACCCCTTAAGAGAACAATAATGTAATAAAGTTCTTCAAAATGACGATAGTTTTTATTAATTACTTTTTAATCAAAAAAGCATGTCTGATGAATCGCTACATCAAAAATGTGAATTGATATTAAAAGAACCTGAAATTCGTTTTGCTGGATTTTTGGACATGATGGGTAATCTTGTTGTAGGTTTGTTTTCAGATGGGATGAAACCGCTAAAAAATGAAGAAGAAAGAAAAAAAATGTTCATTGAAGCTGTATTAAGAATTAGAACTCGACAAGATTTTGATGAACATCTTGGACCTGTAGAATATGCGGCTGCAAGACGAAAGAATGTAGCCACTTTTACTTTCCTATATGGTGATAAAGTTCTCTTTGTTTCTGCTGAACCTAATGTAGATATTGATAAAACTGCTAAGAAAATTATGAGTTTATGTCATATTTCATCCTAGTTTTATTTTATGAATAAATTCTTGTAGTTTTTTGATGTGTGTACCCTCCCAATAGATTTGATTACAGTTATCACATTTCCAAAATTTATCATTATATTCTAAAACTTTTTCTGGGATTTTATCGGTAATTCTTGATTTGTGAATTTGTGATGTTGTAGAATTACATTTTGTACACCTTGCGGTATCGCCAGATATTGTATTCAATTCTAAAGGAACATGCTCAAGAATTTCCAAAAATTGTTCAATTTCATTTTCTTTAGTTACATAAACAGACATGATGTTCTGCTTTTTTGCCCTGGCAATTAAGTCACGATCTTTTGAAATTATTATCCTTTGTTCGTTTTTAGCTTGCTCAATTAATTCCAAATCATCAATATCCGAGCGATATTCAGAATCAAATCCAAGCAATTGTAACTTTCTGGCAATATTGCCAAGCATTGCATCAACTAAAAATAACAATTGTATCTCCTTTATCATAATTCCATCATTCGTCTAAATCACAATATGTAGGACCTGGAATGATTTCTTGTGCCCTATCTTCAACTGCTTTTAGATACAAATTTGAATGTTCTAGGACTGAATCATATTGTTTAATCAACTGATATTCTTCTTTTAGTTCTACACAGGAACCAATCTCATTGATGTATCTAATTTTTTGTAAATCAAAATCTTCTGAATCATCTTGTAAAACTGATGCAGTTAGAACCGTAGAACCAATTCCTACAATTACACCTACAATAACTGCAATAACAATACCATTCATTTCTTAATTATTGATTACAGTTATTCAGATAATCTATAGACTCAAAATTATGAGTTGATTTTGTCAATTAGCGTATTGGAGTTTAAAATTGATTAGGATTCACAACCAATGCCATCTTTATCTCCAACAAATCCATGTGGGTCATCCCCTATCACTTTGAAATTAGAATATCCGATGTCTCCACAATCTAAATCTGGAGGATAAGGTGCAATACAAACATCGGGATATGATGAATCACAGTTGTTTTCTTGAATAGGAGAAGTATAATCTGAAACTATTTTTTCAGTAGGTATTTCAATCATCATTAACCCTGCTGCCATAACAACTGCAATACCTCCTGCAATACCAACTATTGCGATAATCATTACAGGTTTCAATACTCTTCAAAAAATTGTGTGAACTTAAGCGTATTGGAGTTTAGAATCTAAGAAATTATGGAAATAACTCTTTGAATATCATCATTCCAAAAAATAATGATGAAAAAATAACTAATGCCATTAACATCTTAGCCATCACAGGTTTCATGGAAAAGCGCCCTGAAAATACTTGATTACGAAATACACACCAATAATGACTAACAATCCTATACTTGCAACCATGGTCTTTCTTTCATTCCACGGTAGTTTTTTGCCCTCAGATTTTTCTAAAGCCTTCTCACGTTTTTTAGATTTGAACCTTAGAAATCCAAATTTAAAACCAAACACCATAGTTCACATTTCAAAGGTTCCTGTATTAATAATCCAACATGGAAAACTCTCAAAGTTCAGGCATCTTGTCTACATCCACATCTGATTCTAACACACCTGGTGCTTTTTCAAATGCTACAGGATTGAGAGAATATAACACAACGGGTTGAAACTGAATTATCTTGACATCCTGCTCTGAGATTAATTTTTGTACATACTCCTCATGGTTCTTTGGAAGGTTTTTTGAAATTCTGGTGGCAGCATAAAAATAATTTTCCTTGTCTGTGATTATCTTTATGTGCCCCTTTAACTGGTATCCAGAAAACTCGACATTATCAACTACTGCCACACTTACCCAATTATTTGTCATGAAATTTTCATAAGATTTGTGTCTAAAGATTTCATACCAATAGATTACATCAGTATCAACATAAAACGAACTTCTTGGAGAAACGTTAGGAACCCCCTGTTCATTTGTTGTACCTACAAATATCATTTTTTGTGTGTTCATCATTCTTTTCACATCCGAAGTTATCTGTACCATGATTTGCATAAGTAAAATTTCTATTAAGTTTAGTTTAGATTCCCAAAAATGAATTTTAGTGGATGCTAATTCATTTTTGACAATTAACGACACATTTGAAATACACATTAGCATAAAATTTGCAAGGAGTATTTGGGAAAAACAGATGATTAAAACAAAAATTAAGAAAATATTAGTTGCATTGGATGGTTCAAAAAATTCATACCGTGGGCTTGATATGGGAATTTATTTAGCAAGACAATGCGATACAAAATTAGTAGGAATTTACGTAATCTCAAACATTCCAAAAACATACCATGGTTTGAAATATCCTGAAAAACCTCTTTTGATAGCAGCAGAGGACATAATGGAGACTGCAAAGATACGTTGTGCACAAAACGGAATTTTGTTTGAAAAGAAGGTAGACTTTGGAGATCCAGGACTAAAAATAATAAAATTTGCAGCAGCACTAAATTTTGATATCATCTTGATTGGGGCAAGAGGTATGAGTAATATCAAAGAAATATTTCTTGGAAGCGTATCCAATTATGTACTTCACAAATCCAAAATTCCAGTTATTATTGTAAAATAAACAAACAATAAAAATATCATTTAGAATATTTTGATATCTTCAACAGTAATTAAAATTCAAAAATTTCTAGTCATAATGGAACCATAAAAAAGACATCAGAGTAGTGGACCGTATGAGGTTTGAATTTTGTTTGGGAAAAGAAAATGAAAATGAGAAAAGTGTTTTGTTCAATCTAGTTTTGCTTTGGCTTTTTTTATTTGTCTTATTTCTTCAACCAGATGTTTTTTGAGTAATTTCTCATGATCTTTTTTGTGTACACTATATGCTTTATTTAGGGCCTGTTTTGTTTTTGCCTTTTTCAATGCATTAGTAAATTTTTTGTGAATAATATTCACTTGTGCTGCATAACTTGCCATATCTTGACTCCATCTAGATAGTAAATTAATGTTAATCCGTCAAAGAAAACCACAAATGTATCGTACTATTAAAAATAAAAAAGTGAAAAATCACACCAATTATTTTTATTTTATTTTACTATGGTTACAGGAGCCTTTACTTTATGCAAGACAAAGTTTGATGTACTTCCAAAGAATATTTCTTCTCGGAAATCCATCTGAAGAAATTTTAAATTTTTCAAAAAAGAAAAAAGTAGATTTTATTGTCGTAGGAAGCCTAGGAAAAGGAATGCTATCGAGAGTTCTTTTAGGAAGTGTTTCAACTTCGATATCTCAGAAAGCTGGTTGTTCAGTGATTATTGTAAGGTGATTTGACCCTCAAAGGTCAGAAAAATCACTATTGCTAAAATTATGGTTCATAATCTAGCCGAATACGGCATAGGAAAACAAAAAGTATTTCTTTAAATTCGATAAAGAAATATTAAAAATGATTCAATGAGTGAAAACTGGAGACAACGACTCAGTCGAAGGAGATTAGAAATAGGACTCGAAGGACCAGAATACGATTACATTCAAAGTTACATTGAGTTTTATTGTTCTGAGGCTGATCGTAGATGCAAAGAAATCGACATGAAAAAAACTGTGGATGAAGTCATTGATTCTATGAAAAATGAAGACTTTGATAGATTTACAAGGTCTGTTATTGATTCTGTTCATAAAAAACAAGGATATGATGGACAGAGTCCTGCTCAGATGGTTTGATGACATTTAGAAATGGTTTCTGAAATTAAGCATGTTGGAGTTTAGAATCTAAGAATTATTTAATTTGTAAATTATTCTCAAATCCCTATCGCCAATAATGCCACTATGATTCCAGTAATCGTAAGACCAAAAGTAATCCATTTTACCCAATATGGTTTTATGAAATTCTTTCTTTCTTGTTTTTGTTCTTCTTTGATTATTTTTTTCATTTTA
>DAOWGL010000183.1 GCA_030637455.1 Candidatus Nitrosopumilus sp.
CGTTTGCAAATTCAAATGGATTGCCAATTGGAATTCAGTTAATGGCAGATTCCATGCATGACAAATCATTATTGCGAGCTGCATATGCATTAGAGCAAACAGTAAGTTTGCCGGAGGTGCCAATATGACGATGATTGGATTAGAAATTCACTGCCAATTAACAAACTTGAATAGTAAATTATTTTGTTCGTGTAAGGCAAACTATCGAGAATTTGAAATCAATGAAAATATTTGCCCTGTGTGTATGGGATTGCCCGGGAGTTTGCCTAGATTAAATCAAGAAGCAGTAAAAAAAGCGACAATAATTGCAATGGCTCTAAACTGTACTACCCCTGAAAAAATTGCATTTTTTAGAAAAAATTATTTTTATCCGGATTCTCCTAAAAATTTCCAAATTACACAATTGAATATCTATGGGGATACTAGTGTGGGTGGTACTGGCTCTGTCATGGTAGGCGATAAAAAAATCAGAATTACGAGAATCCAGCTTGAGGAAGATCCTGGACGGCTAATTTACGAAGGAAGTTCATCTAAAAATCAGATTACTCTGGTTGATTACAATCGTGCAGGGACTCCACTAGTTGAAATTGTTACAGAGCCTGATTTTGAGACGCCTAAAGAGGTTAGAGATTTTCTAAATATTTTATCTGATATTCTTGCAAATCTTGGAGTTGCTGATCCTAGTTTAGAGGGTGCAATGAGGGCTGATGCAAATGTATCCATTGTAGGTGGTAAAAAAGTAGAAATAAAAAATATTGGCTCTTTTCATGATTTAGAAAAAGCAGTTCATTTTGAAATTACAAGACAAGAAAGTCTTCATTCTAGAGATATAGAAATTATTCAAGAGACTCGTCATTGGGATGACAGGCGAAAGATTACTATTTCATCACGTTCAAAAGAAGAAGATCTTGATTATAGATATTTCTTAGAGGGGGATATTCCTTGGGTGAGGATTGATCCTGAAATTCAAAAGCAATTACAAACTGAAATGCCTGAAAGCATTAGTTCTAAAAAAGAACGATACATTTCAAAATATAATATTCCTGCACAAGTATCCGATGTACTCTCATCTGACAAATATTATTCAGATTTATTTGAAGAAGCACATACAGAATCAAATGCTAAAGAAGTAGCAAATATAATCACAACTGAATTAATGGGGCTAGTGGATACTCGTGAAAAACGAGAAGCATCAAAATTTACATCTACTCATCTGAGAGATCTTGCTGATGCAATTCAATCAGGAAAAGTTTCAAGAAATTCATCTAAAAATGCATTACATGAAATTTTAAAATCTGGTAAGGATCTGTCTGCTGTAATTTCAGAACTTGATCTTGGAAATGTTTCAGATGAATCCGAATTATCTGGAATCATCACACAAGTAATTTCAGAAGAACCACAGGCAGTTGAGCAAGCAAAATCAAACCCTCAAACTATCAACTATTTGGTAGGTAAAGTAATGCAGAAAACTAAAGGAAAAGCAGATCCTGTGTTAACTCTTGAAATATTGAAAAAACAGATTGGTGTTTGATGACTGAATTATCTTTGGAAAATATTGAGTTTATCAAAATTTTAGCAACATCTGATGCCACAATTTTACAAGCTGGGATGAATGATGCTACCCGACAAAAATTAGATGATGAAATAGGCACAATTTTGAGAGAATATTATCGTGAAAATACGATGGGGACTGCAACTGAATGGACTCAAAAACTAGAAGATGTTGGTATTGATGAAGATGCTGGGAAAGCAGCCATTGCTTGTGCAAGGCGATTGGGAATTGATATTTCATAGCAAAAAAATCTTTTTACTCTATCTTAGTTTTAAAAAATTAAACATTGTCTAAATTTGAATTTATTCCAACTGAAAAACAAATTCAAGAATCTAATATCTACAAATTTATGAAAAAACATAATATTTCTTCCTTGGATGAATTATCTCTGAAATCTAAAGATGATCTTGAATGGTTTTGGAAATCTGTAGATGAAGATGTTGGAATTGTCTGGGATTCTCCATATGAAAAAATTTTAGATGTTTCTAAAGGCATTGCATGGTCTAAATGGTTTGTTAATGGTAAAACAAACATCTACAAATCATCCGTAGAAAAATTTGTCAAAAAGACTCCGGATAAAATTGCTTATTATTTTGAATCTGAGGATGGAGGGACATCTAAGATTACTTACTTTGAACTAGATTCTAAAGTTTCAAAACTTGCAAATGGGTTAAAATCATTAGGTGTAAGAAAAGGCGATGTAATTGCAATATACTTACCTATGATGGAGGAGGCGATATTATCAATTCTTGCAGCTGCAAAAATTGGTGCAATACAAACCATTATTTTTTCAGGATATAGTTCTGACTCTTTACATGTGAGATTAAAAGATTGTAATGCCAAAATACTAATTGTATCTGATGGGTTTCAACGTAAAGGAAAAATTGTTTCACAAAAACAACCTGTAGAAAATGCATTAAAAGATACATTGATTGAAAAAACTATTGTCATTCCATACAAAGGTACAGATGAATATGTTGAATCTAAAAATATTGTTTTTTATGATAAACTTGTATCTTCTCAAGATGTAATTTGTAAAACTGAGATTCTTGATTCTGAAGATCCTCTTTTCATTTTGTATACGTCGGGTACTACTGGAAAACCAAAAGGGGTCATTCATACTCATGGTGGATTTTCTGTATTTGCTGCTCACCAATCTGCATATCTTATTGATACTCAGGCACAAGATACCTTGCTTTGGCCTGCTGATATTGGTTGGATTACTGGATTAGTTTGGAATGTTTATGGTCTTTTGATAATGGGTGCCAGTGCTGTAATTTATGACGGTGCATTAGATTTTCCAACATCTGATAGAATTTGGAAAATGTTGTCTGATTATAAGGCGACAATTTTTGGAATATCTCCAACTGCTGTAAGGTTATTTAAAAAAAATAACGTTGAACCTTTGAAATTATTTTCTTTAGATAAAATAAAAAACATCCCTACTACTGGGGAGCCACTTGATGAAGATTCTTGGTGGTGGCTATATGAAAAAGTTGGAAACAAAAAAATCCCCATCATGAATTTGTCTGGTGGTACTGAAATAGGTGGTGCGATGTTATCTGTATTTCCTGGAATGAAATTAAAACCATCTACTGTTGGCATACCAGTTCCAGGAATGAATTTAGATGTAGTTGATGATAATCTAAATTCTGTACGAGAAGAAAATGGTTATCTTGTTATAAAATCTCCATGGCCTGCAATGACACGCGGTTTATTAAATGATGATAAAAGATATTTGGAAACTTATTGGAGTAAATTTAAAAATATTTGGTTTCACGGTGATTATGTTTTTGTTGATAAAGATAATCTTTGGTATATGCGTGGGCGAACTGATGATGTAATTAATGTTTCAGGACATAGAATGAGTACTGCTGAAATTGAACATACTGTTATTTCTCACAATAAAATATCTGATGCTGCATCTATTGCAATTCCTGATGATATCACAGGTGAGGCGATTGTTGTGTTTTTTGTAGCAGATAAAAAATTTGAAAATATTCTCTCCTCTGAAATTTCTAATTATATCTCTGACAAAATTGGAAAAGTATCTAGACCTAAATTTGTATTTCAGTTATCGGATTTACCAAAAACTAGGACTGGTAAAATTATGCGCAGATTACTAAAATCAAAACTACTTGGAACTGAATTGGGTGATTTATCCTCTCTTGAAAATGCACATGTTTTGGATGAAATTGAAAAATTAGGTTGATAAAATCTAGCTCTTTGATTTTTTCTATTTCACGTTTTATCTATAATTTCAATTAGGCGTAGATATATCATTGAAGTTCATAGTTGATCAGCAAGTAGAAGACATTGAGATGCCTGAAAATCTCAA
>DAOWGL010000207.1 GCA_030637455.1 Candidatus Nitrosopumilus sp.
ATTTTTAGAAGCTTTTCTAACTCCACCACCAACATTAATTTTATCTCCTTTTAGCAAATTTGATGCAACTATAGTCATACCAGTTGGTTTGTAAACAGCACACCAAAATTCATGGTTCTTAGAAATAATTTTGAAAAATACATGGCCTCCTTTTACAATTTTTGGAGTGTTGGATACAACACCAGAGATTTTTCCAGATGCATAAGGTTTCATATTTTCAAAAGTTAGTTCATTTTTCAAATGATCACCAGTTCCCTGATTTGATTTGAAGATCATATAACCATCTAATTTTTCATTTGTTTTGAGAATTTTAGTAGCGTAAACTAAAGAATCAACATTTTCACCTCTGACGCCATAAAAAACAGGGTCTGGGCCATGTGGTGTAATTAAAACTCGACCTTTCTTTGTATCAAAACTGTTAAACGTGTTAGGAGAAGTTTTTTCCTGCATATGTTTTACACTCTCAGTAGAAATTTTTCTTTCTTTTCCAAATTTTGATTTTTTACGATAGCTTAAGAGCTCCAATGTATGATCTTGAAAATCATAACCTATTGCACCTATAGCACCAACTAATCCTTGACCATTTCCTTGATAATGAAACTCAAGATTATTTTTTTTAGCAAATATTTTTGCATTATTTCGATTAATTAATTGCCATAAAGCTAATTTACTAAATTTGGTAAATTCAGGTGGGATACTATCACTTTCAAAAAATACCAGTCCTGGATTAGCACCATTTTTAGTATCAGAATATTTTGAAACAAGATTTTTAATTTGATGTTTGGTTTTAGATGGATTTTTTGTCTTTATTTTAAAAGAAACTGCGCCATTCCCTCTAGTTTTCCATGGAATATTCGGATTGAATCTAATTAATCGTGGAAAATCTAAAAATTCTGTTTTTTGCTTTTGGAGTGAATCAACAATTTTGTACGCTAAAAAGGTGGTACACATACCTTTAGGGGAATCAGTATCATCAAATCCTACATTAAGTACAGTTTCCTTTTCCATGACTTGTTTTAACTGATTAGACATTTTTAGTTGTTGTAAGCTTCAGTTGATTTAAATTAATAACGTGTCATTCCAAGCTGAATTGATCATAGTAGATGAAGCAAGAATTTTCAAAGAAATAGATGAAAAAAAGCCAGTATCAGTTTCATTAAATGGTCCAGATGGCATGTTACCTCAAATTCAAGACATGGCAATTAAAATTTCAGCAAAATATGATATTCCAGCATATGTTTTAGCAGATACTACATGGGGAACTTGTGATTTGAATACAACAGGTTCAAAAATACTAGGAGCAGAAATTCAATTTAACATTGGACATACAATCAATACCGAATCATTAGAAAAAAATTTAGTTTTAATTGATGCTTTTGATGATGTTGGATTTGATAGTGTTGCAGAGCAATGTACAGATCTCTTAAAGGGGAAATTAGTTTCACTTGTTACAGACAGTCAACATTTACATCAAATGGACAGAGTTGAAAAAATTTTAACAAAAAACGGAATTAAAGTAAAAATTGGAAAGGGGAAAGGACAACTAAATGATGGTCAAGTGTTTGGTTGTGAATTTTATCCTGCTACAGAATTAAAAAAAGAAGTTGACGCCTACGTATTTTTAGGACAAAGTAATTTTCATGCAGCAGGAATTGCATTATCAACAAATTTACCAACATTTGTTTTAGATCCTTATTTTAATGAAGTAAGGGAAGTAACAGAATTTGCACGTTCACTCAAAAAGAAAGCATCTCTAGCAATATTCAAAGCAGCAGAAGCAAAATCATTTGGGATAATTATTGGATTGAAAGAAGGACAATTATCAAAAGTATTTGGTTTGAAATTTAAAAAAGAATTAGAAAAAGAAGGAAAATCAGTTCAGTTATTTGCACTTACAGATATTACAAATGAACGATTAAACAATCTTAGAGGAATTGATGCATTTATTCAAGTTGCTTGTCCAAGAATTTCTACAGATAATCAATTTGATAAACCAGTATTGTCTACCCCACAGGCTAATGCACTTCTAAAAGTTTTACGAAAAGAAAGTATTGGGGAATATTTAGAAATTCCACACTGGTTATAATTATAAAATTAAATTTTTGAATCTAACATTATCAGATAATTTTTCAAATATTTTTGATTTTTTAGCTTTTATTTTGTATTGTATTCCTTGAGAAATAGCACGTTCAAGTAAATCCAACGCTTCTTCATTTTTGGACATCATTACAAAGCTACAAGATTTATCAAATAAAACATCTGCATTATCAGGATAGTCATCTAAAATTCTATTACAGCATTCAATAGATTCATCATAATTTCCCATAGATAATAAAATTCGTTCTTTATGATACAGTGCAATGTTATATTTTGAATTATCATCCAGTATGCTATTACATATTGATAATGCATCTACAAATTTTTCTTGTTTACGAAATGAAGAGATTTTGTTTACTAGTAGTGAAAGATCATCTGGAGAACTCTCTAAAGCAGTATCATAACATTTTATTGCATTATCAAAATCTTTTAGTTTACTAAGAGCGTATCCTTTATTGTTAAGGGAGCTTACATGTTGGGGATTTTCATCTAGAATTTTATCATAGTATGCAATGGCTTCGCGAAATTTACCTGCTAAAAACAACCTATTGGCTTCATCTAAAATTGAGTTTGTTTTTGGATCTTCCATATAATCAAGACCCAGGTTTGATTAAGATTTTTCCAAAGAGACCTTTACCTTTGAGCATTTTAGTATGAGCCTCTGCAGCTTCTTCTAATGAATATACAGAATCAATAATTGATTTTATTTTGCCTTGTGACATCCAATAGAGACCCTGTTCTAATTCAGCTCTAGTTCCTTGAGTAGAGCCCAAAATATTGATGCCTTTAAAGAAAATATGACGTAAATCAGTCTTTGCATCATATCCTGTAGTTGCACCAGTTGTTACTATAGTCCCACCGTAATTTAACAAAGTAAGTTCTTTGTTCCAATGAGAACCACCAATATGTTCAAAAATAACATCAACACCAGGTACACCCCCCAAAGCTTTGGGAATTTTTTTAGCAATTGATCTTGCTTCTTTATACCAAGCTTCTTTTCTATGATCTACTGCATAATCAGCACCAAGTTCTAATA
>DAOWGL010000144.1 GCA_030637455.1 Candidatus Nitrosopumilus sp.
AATGAAGTTCGAGAGATACGTGATAAAATAAAATATGAAGTACTAAATCTTATCAAATCACTTGAGGGATAAATCTAATGGTATATTCTAACTTACAACTTTTTACAGTTGAATTAATTGGAACTTTCATTCTTGTGGTTTTTGCAACTGGTTCGATAGTTTATGATGTTGAAGTCTTTGATGGAGTATTAGGAATTCCATTTGCAGCTGTGGCTCCTTTCATCGCACTGCTAATCGGTGTGTATTCTTTTGGAAAAATATCTTTGGCACACTTTAACCCTGCAGTAACTATTGGCTATTATATTACTGGACATATTTCAAAAATTCAAGTAGTATATTATTTTACAGCAGAAATAATTGGTGCCATATTGGGTTCTCTTTTTGTTTTAACATTCATTGGAGATGCAGTAAATCTCGGAGCAAATGCTCCCAATTATGATTTTTCAATATTCCTTATTTTTCTAGTTGAAGTTTTAGCGTCTGCAATGCTTATGGGTGTCATTTTCTATGTTGTGTATACAAAAGGTCTTAGAGGATTCAGCGGTGTTGCAATTGGGGGAATCGTTGGATTGGATATTCTATTCTTATCTTTTATTTCTGGGGCCTCAATGAATCCTGCAAGAGCATTGGCACCTGCATTATTGTCTGGAACGTTTGAAAATCTTTGGCTTTATTGGACTGCCCCCTATGTTGGAACTATGATTGCTGCATTTCTGTTCAGAAAGAAATTTCAAGCACAAAGGGCCACAAATTACGAATAATAATGACCAAAAATACCCTTCAATGGTTGTCTGAATCTAAAAAACTATTTAATATTGCAAAAAAAGTAATTCCCTCAGGCGTTAATAGCCCTGTTAGGTATTTTGAACCATACCCATTTTTTACAAAAAAAGCAAATGGGGCATACATTTGGGATGCTGATAATAATCGTTACATTGATTTTTGTAATGGATATGGGGCATTGCTCTTAGGACACAGACGAAAAGAGATTATCAAATCTGTATCTGCTCAACTCTCAAAAGGAACTCTCTACTGCACTCCTACTGAATCTGAAATTGAACTCTCAAAATTGATCATTGGAAATTTCCCATCTATTGACAAAGTAAGACTGATGAATACTGGTGGTGAGGCAACAATGACTGCAATCAGATTAGCACGTGGATTTACAAAAAAGAAAAAAATAATAAAATTTGAAGGATGTTATCATGGTGCGCATGATTCTGTTTTGGTAAAAGCTGGTTCTGGTTCTGCACATAATGGAATTTCTATTTCTGATGGTGGATTAGATGAGGTTTCAAAAAATACTCTAGTTGTAGAATATAACAATATTGAAGATTTACAAAAAACAATTAGAAAAAATAAAGATATTGCGGGGGTTATTGTAGAACCAATCCTTGCAAATATGGGTTTAATTTTACCTGAAAAGAATTTCCTTTCTGATTTAAGAAAAATCACTAAAGAAAATAACATTCCATTAATTTTTGATGAGGTTGTAACTGGTTTTAGAGTAGCACCAGGTGGTGCACAAGAACATTTTGGAATAAAACCTGACATTACTACAATGGCCAAAGCACTTAGCAATGGATTTACAATTTCAGCTGTCGGTGGTAAAAAAGAAATCATGGATTTACTTTCTCCTGGCGGTAAGGTCTACCAAGCAAGTACATTTGCAGGCAATCCTATTTCAGTTAGTGCTGCAATCAGTTCAATTAAAACAATTAATAAAATCAAAAATAAACTCTATTCAAAACTTGAGAGATTTAATCTATTATTTTCTACTGCCTTAGATGACATGGCTACAGACATGAAAATCCCTCATCAAATCAATTTTACAGCCTCAATGTTTCAGATTTTCTTTACAAACAAGCCTGTTGTAAATTATCAAACCTCAAAGAATGCAAATGCCAAGAAATTTCAAAAAATGTTCCAGTCTTTATTGAAAAATGGAATTTTCATTGCACCTTCTCAATTTGAAGTAGTTTTTCTCTCTGATGCACATACGCAAACTGATCTTAACAAAACACTTGATGCATATCATTTGGCATTAAAATCGGTGAAAAATTGAAGTACATAGTAGGAGCTAGAGGGAGTCAGTTATCTGTTGCACAGACAAACTGGGTAATTTCTGAATTAAAAAAAGTCAATCCTGATTGTGATTATGAAATAAAACCAATTACTACAAAGGGTGATACTGATACAAGACCGCTATTTACGATAGATCAAAAAGGAATTTTTGAAAAAGAAATTGATAGGGCTGTTGTTCAAAAGGAAGTAGATTTTGCAGTACATAGTTTAAAGGATGTTCCATCAGAGCTAGATGAAAATCTAACACTGGCATCCATTCCAAAACGTGAAGTAGTAAATGATGTGTTTATTTCTTCAGATGGTTCAACATTAGATAATATCCAAGAAGGTTCTGTCATTGGAACCAGTTCATTAAGACGAGCAGTTCAAGTTTCAAGAAAAAGACCTGATGTAATTGTAAAACCAATCCGTGGTAACATTGAAACTAGAATTAAAAAAGCATCTGGTGAAAACTATGATGCAATAGTTCTTGCACAAGCTGGAATCTCAAGACTGGGAGTTGATGTGAAATACACTCCATTATCCATTGACGATTTCTCTCCATCTCCAGGTCAAGGCGCTATAGCTATAGTTGCAAGAGCCGATGATACTGAAACAATTTCAATGCTTAAAAAAATTGAAGATGTTGATTCTCGTTTAGAGATAGAGGCTGAGCGCTCCCTTTCTGATTATGTTGATTCTGGATGTAGATTTCCACTAGGGGCATATGCAAAATCAAACGGTTTAGAAATGTCTTTGAGTGTATCTGCATTTTCAGTAGATGGAAAACAATCCCTTCAGGTTGATAAAACTGGAAAGAAAGATGATCCTAAATCTTTGGGAAAAAGTGTTGGAGAAGAACTTCGTGCTAAAGGAGTAAATGATCTTGCATTAAATTGGAGAGAAAAAGTAGAGGAATGGAATAAGTCATGACTGGAAAAGTGTATCTTGTTGGAGCAGGACCTGGAGATAGCAAATTAATCACATTACGTGCTGTTGAATTGCTTGAAAAAGCAGATGTCGTTTTGTATGATAGATTGGTTGGCAAAAAAATAATTTCTATGATTCCAAAAAAAGCTGAAAAAATCTATGTCGGACGTGCAGTAGGTGATGATACAACACATCAAAACACAACTAATGATTTAATGGTAAAATATGCAAAATCTCATAAAAATATAGTCAGACTAAAGGGCGGTGACCCGATTATTTTCGGACGTGGTGGTGAAGAGGCAGAGTTTCTCAAAGAAAATAAAATAAAATATGAAATTGTTCCAGGGATTACTTCTGGAATTGGCTCTGCAACATATGCTGGTATTCCACTAACTCATAGAAAATATGCATCATCAGTAGTCTTTGTTACGGGACATGAAGATCCAGAAAAGAAAAAAGAGATTGTCAAATGGAAAAACCTTGCAAAATCAGTTGACACTATAGTAATTATGATGGGATTATCTAGAATTGATGTGATCTGTAAGCAACTAATTGCAGGTGGAATGGATAAAAAAACCCCAGTAGCTGTAATTCAAAATGGAACTACCCCTCAACAAAAAATGATCAAAGGAACTGTAACTAATATCGCAAAAAAAGTTAAAGAAAATAAAATCACTCCTCCTACAAATATTATAATCGGCAATGTTGTTGATTTGTCAGATACTATAGGTTGGAAATAATGCTTGATGGACAGACCATAGCAATCACACGCTCAAAAGATGATGCATCAGAATTTATCGCATTAGCAGAACAAAACAATGCGACTCCAATTCCATTACCTACAATAGAACTAGTAAGTAAAGGTGAAAAAATTGTTGATGACTTTTTGAATCTAGTGAAAACTGAACATCCTGATTACTCTGTCTTTCTTAGCTCAAAGGCTGTAAAGATACTATTTGATACTGCAAAAAATATTGGAAACTTTGAGAAATTGCAGTTAGCAGTTGCAAATACTATAGTAATGTCTGTTGGTCCAAAGACCACTACCGCACTTGAATCTGAGGGAATTAAAGTAAATCATCAACCTACTACATATTCTTCAGTCGGTGTTGGTGAAGAGTTTACTACTCTACATGCTGTTGGGAAAAAAGTAATTGTTAACCGTAGTGGTACCTCAACACTTTTTTTTTTTTAATTTTTAAACAAAATTGTAATTGATGTATTAGAAATTCATCTGTATGATGTTTGTGCTTTTAGAGATACA
>DAOWGL010000100.1 GCA_030637455.1 Candidatus Nitrosopumilus sp.
AATTTTCCTGAATCTTTGTTAATAGAAGCACCGCTGGGATGTTTATCTAGTGAATATTCTTCATCTTTAATTTGAGAATCAGTAATGCTTACAGTAAAAGATAACTTTTCTGTTTCATCCACTTGTTTATTTCCAATTTCATTTAAAATTAATTCAAAGTCTGGTAACATAGAAACAATACCGTTGTCATATTCTATTTTGATAATTGTTCCGTTAGTTGGCTGTTGATATTCTGTAAATACTGTAATTGTATAGGTTCCTTCCGACTTGAAGAGATCATCTGCTTTTACTGGAACAAACGAATACGTTCCATCAGGGTCTGACATTGCAGTACGTGTTAATTTTTCAACTGATGGCCCTTTCATTGAAGCTAACAATGTCACCCTGTTTACATCATCGACAGTTCCGATAATTGTAAAACTATCCTCAATTGAAAAAGCATCTTTGTCAATTGATACATTTGTCACATCTGCATAAACTGGGATGATCATTAGAAAAATTAATGAAAATACTGCAAATAGCCCTAGATTTGTTCTCACAATAGTTGTTTTATTCTCGAGTCTTTTAAAAAATACGTATAATTTGTTCTAGGGAATTGCAAAGAATTATTCACAAGATTCACAGATCAAGTAAAAATCGCATGTAGACACCATCATTATCTTCCCTGATTTCCATATCGTAAAATGTTGGAGCCTTGATTTCCACTTTAAAATTGTGCTTTTTCACATCCAGTGGTTCTCCATATGCTGTTGCATTGATTTTGTATTCCTCATTCTCTTCAATGCCAAATTCTAATCTTTTGATTGCAAATCCTTCAGTAATTAGAATAAATGGAATTTCTTCCAGCCAACTAAACAAAAGATAACGCAAATCTTTTCCACTTGCAGAGAATTTCATTTCTCCTTTTTCTTCAACTTTATCTTGATCTAATGTTAGATTAATTTCTGCATCAGCTGCTACTGCAAATGCTTCTTTGAGATCTTTTGCATTAACTTCGATGATTGCATCTGTTGCATGATCTAAAAACTTGTAACTCAATTGAAAATTTGTAGTATGTCTGATTATTAATTTAGGTGGTTCATTCTGCTTTTTCATCTAATTCTATGATGCCAAACATATTTCCTTCAGTATCTGTACATTGTGCAAACCATCCTACTTTTGGAATTGGCATTTTGGGAATTATCAAATGTCCACCGTTTTCGGTAATTTTCTTTGAAAATTCATCAATTGATGAAACATTGATTGTATTTGATATTCCAATTTGTCCTGGAATTCGTTTTGACATTCCACCATCAATTCCTGGTTGTTCTGTTCCAGTCTTTGCCATCCAATAATCCATTGGCCCGTCCCATTTTTCAAATTTCCAATCAAATACAGTACTGTAGAACTTTTGTGCTCTTTCTGGATTATCGACTGGAATATCAAAGTGAGAAATCCTTGGCATGTATTTTTAATTAAACTAAATTATTTAAAATAATCTTTGCATTTTTTGAATTTCACTATTTTAAAATTAGAAAACAACATTACTCTTTACATGAAGGCAACACGTTTTGATGGAAAAAACATGAGATATGATGATAACTATCCTGATCCAAAACCTGGAGAGTCACTAGTCAGAGTAAATTTAGCTGGAATTTGTGGAACAGATTTAGAAATTTTAGATGGTTACATGAAATATGATGGAATTTTGGGTCATGAGTTTGTTGGAACTGTAGAAAAATCTGACAATTCTGAATTGGTTGGAAAACGAGTTGTAGGTGAGATTAATGCTGGATGTGGAATATGTGATTCCTGTGAAAAAGGAATGTCTAGGCATTGTCCAAATAGAACAGTTCTTGGAATTTTAAAACGAGATGGTGCTTTTGCTGAATTCCTTTCATTACCTGAAAAAAACCTCCATGTAATTCCAGATTCGATTTCTGATGAACAAGCAGTATTTGTTGAGCCTTTGGCTGCAGCATTTGAGATTAAAGAACAAGTGACATTGCAACCGCAATGGAGTGTTGCAGTAGTAGGTGATGGACGATTAGCTCAACTAATCATACAAGTTTTAAAATTAACATGTCCAAATTTGACATGCTTTGGTAGACACGCAAGTAAGCTTGAGAGTTTAGTGAACAGCGGAGTTAAAATCAAAATTGGTATAGACCCATCTGATGAACAGTCTTTTGATTTAGTAGTTGAAGCTACAGGAAGTAATTCTGGATTTGCAGATACCATGAAGTTGATAAAACCTCGTGGCACTGTAATATTGAAATCAACAATTGCATCAAGAGAAAATCTAGACTTGACTCCTACAGTAGTTAATGAAATTACATTAATTGGATCTCGTTGTGGATTGTTCAAACCTGCAATTGATGCGCTAGCATCTGGAACAGTCTCAGTTGACTCTATGATTGATTCTACATATCCATTGGAGAAATTCTCAGAAGCCATTGAACATGCAAAAAAGCCTGACACATTGAAGGTATTTCTAAAACCTTGATTTTTGCATAAATCATGACTAGAATGTTACAGTTTTGCTCGTAAGGTAATTTAGTAAGATTTCATTGCCAGAAGCAAATGGAACCTTTTGATTCTTTTTTGATATGGATTGCAGAATTTTTAGGAGATCATCTGTATGAAGGGATTTTCCTAGCTGCTTTACTTGAAACTATAGTTCCACCTATTCCTACATTGGCAATATTTCCAACTGCAGGATTTCTTGCATCTCAACAAGGGGTTTCTCTACTTGGTTTGATTCCAATGATTATTCTAGGTGGCATTGGAGCAACTATTGGAACATCAGCAATCTATCTTATTGCATTAAAACTTGGACGTGTTGTTTTACTTCGATATTTGAAATATGTTAAGGTAAATGGGAAAAAATTAGAGCGCGTAGAAATTTGGTTTGAAAAATATGGTGACAAGGCAGTATTTTTAGGAAGAATGGTACCTGTAATGAGGGAAATGATTTCAGTTCCTGCTGGATTACTAAAAATGAGAATTCCTAAATTTGTGACATATACATTTGCAGGTTCTTGTGTTTGGTCTACTGGAACAATTTTGTCTGGATATTATTTTGGTGAGGCAATTGGTGTTTCTTCTAACGCAGTTATTCCATAGAAATAATTTGAATCTAAAAATTTCCTAGTCTTTTCTGTTTCTTTTCTTCCCAAATCAATTCACGCATTCCAAGCTGCATTCTCAAAGAGTTTGCAGTATGAGGACCAAACCCTTCAAAGTGATTGTTTGCCATTACCATAGCATTTGGAATATCTTTGATATCTTGAAGTTTTTTTGCCCAACTTGCAATTACTTTGTCTTTATTTTTTGAAACTTTTCCAAACTCTGAATCTGGAATGGAACGATCTCCAATCAATCTAATGTAAAGATAGTCTGATGTTATTGGCATCGGGTTATTCACTCCTGCAACTTCATTCCATACAAGACAGTGTTTGTTTTGTTTGAGATATGTAATTGCATCATCTGAAAACCATGATTCATGTCTCCCCTCAATTGGATACAGAAAATCATCCGGAAGCAATTCAAATAGTTCTTCCAGTCTTGGTTTTGATTCTTCAAATGACAATGAGGGTGGTAGCTG
>DAOWGL010000176.1 GCA_030637455.1 Candidatus Nitrosopumilus sp.
TACAACCAAGAAGGATACAACAAATTCAATAAAAAGAAAAACGAAGTACACAGTGATTAAAACAAATTTTTTGTCTGAATACATTCAACAAAAATGTACATCCTCACTGCTAGTCTATTTGCTGAATCTGAAGAAGATAACAGCATGCATAAAAAATAATTTCAAAGGTCTGAATCGTTTTGGGCCCAGCTACCAAATTGAGAACAAAAATAGATTCAAAGCTAAACCCAAAAAGGCTTGAACCTTTCTTGGGGATAAAATGAGACGCAGTAATTAAGCAGTAATTAAGCATCAATTAGTAAAACTGGACATTTTCCAATTTCAACAATTTTTCTTGAAACACTACCAAGTGACAAAAGTCTCTTTATTCCAGATAGTTTTCTTCTTTTTGCCATAACGATAAGATCAAATTTATGATGTTTAACATACTTGGTAATTACTTCATCAGCATATCCAGTTACAATTTTATATTTTATATTGATATTTTGTAATTTATAATGTTCAACTTTTACTTTCATCTCTTTTTCTCTATTAATGACTGATTGTTTTTCTGCTTTCTGAAATTCTCTTCTTAATGCCTTGCTTTCTGTTCCAGATAACGCAAACGTTGGTGGCCTTTGTAATGCCTCAATCACATGTAAAATTAAAATTTCAGATGAATTAGATTTTGCTATGTGTACTGCATGTTTGAGTGCCTTATCACCTGCAGGAGTACCTGCATGAGGAACTAAGATATTTTTGTACACAATACACTTAACGATAAATTGAATATATTTGTACAAGAGATAATTTTCAAAAACAAAAACTGTCTTTTGAAATAAATAGGCAGTATAATTTCTATTTTGCATGAACAAAAAGAGAATAATGGTATGTTTGGATGGTTCAAAGAATTCTCTACGAGGATTAGACAAGGCAATTTCGTTTACAAAACAATCAGATGCTACAATTATTGGTGTTCATAGTGATACAAGCTTTAGTGCATTTTCTGCTGTTCGTGCTCCCATACTTCCTGAGAAAAAATGGAAAAAAGATGTGAGAAAATTAATACAAATTGCAATGAAAAAAGTGGAAAAAAACAATATTGAATTTGAGGGCGTTGTTATTGGGGGTCATTCTTCAGGCATTGATTTAACCACATTTGCTAATAATCCTGCAAATAAAATTGATCAAATTGTTATAGGGTCAAGAGGAATGGGATTTCCAAAAGAGTTGTTTTTTGGAAGTACATCAAACTTTGTCTTACACAAAGCAAAGGCTCCAGTAACTATAGTCAAATAATCATCATAAAGTCATTCTAAGGTTCAATTCCGTAAAGGCCTGAACCTTTCTTGGGGATAAAAAAAGATTCCATTTAGAATTCACGGGGATTCAGCCACCTTTTTGGGGATGAAAATGGACGCATGTAGGTGTGATAATAAAATTTACTTTACAGTAACAGAACCATTTGCCCAAGGATGTATCATACAGAAATATTCGTATTTCCCAGATTCTTCAAACAAATATGAAAATGTTTGATTTGGTTTTATCAGACCACTATCAAATTTCATGTTAGGTCCATTAATGATATCTCCACTGGTAACTGTGTGAGCGGAAGAATCATCATTTCTCCAAATGACTTCACCGTCAGTAAATATTATCAGCGTTGGAGGATCATAGCAAAGGTTTGTTTTTTCACAACCAGGAATGGCAGTTCCTTGTGGAATACTAACTAATCTGGCAGGTAGTTTTGAGCTAGTCAATTCTTTTGCAATCTCTACTCCTTTTTCAGTAGCAGTTTTTGTTTCATCTAAAATCTGTTTAGTGTCATCAGCAACTTGTTTCATTTTCTCAACTGCAGGTTGAATATCTTCACGAATTTCAGAGGGATTGGTTCCACTAGTCATGCTAAAACCAATAGCTATAGCTACAATTACTACTGCAACTACCATTCCCATTTTATCCATAGAAGTCATAAAGTAAAATCACCACCCTCTACTAATAAAGAGAAAATAGAATATTCACATTTGAGAATTTCAAATTAGTTTAATTGTCAATTTGGTGTTTTAAGATCATGAGCCTTGAAGGAATGTATATGCTGAATAACCCAGAATACACAGAAGAAAAAATCCACAAAGCAATCGAAATGCTATACACAGGCAGAAAAAATGAATTTCATGAGTTGTCACAAATGTGTCTTGGTGAGAAAAATCTAAATGAAATGTCAAACTGGAAAGAATTTATTTTGAATTTTTGTTTGGATGTAGCAGATTCTTTTAAAACATGGACTGGTCAAAAACCCCCATCTGCAACTTCTCCACAAAAAGCTCTAACCCTTCTAAGACAAATTGGAAATGACATGACAACGATGAATAATTTAGTACACGGACTAAACATATCATATAATCTTGCAATGGAATTTAAAGAAATTTACAAACGTTTGAGCTAGTCATATTTCTTTAGATGAGATAGTCACAAAGTATTCTAGATTTTGGTTGAATCTTTAGAGACTTGAACCTTTCTTGTGGATAGAAAAAGATTCCATTTAGAATCCACGGGGATTCAACTACCATTTTGGGGATAA
>DAOWGL010000054.1 GCA_030637455.1 Candidatus Nitrosopumilus sp.
GAAAATCTTCCAAAAGAACATGAACAACGACTTAGAGAATTAATCTCTGAGAATGGTCTCAAGATAATTCAATTCGAGCCACTTGCGTTATACTCCTTGAATCCAGCAGACTTTGAGCAAGAACCTGACCTGTTAGAATCAGATGCAGACAAACTACAAGAACAAGAAATTTCAATGTTGGATTATTGATAATGTTCCTTAGTTTGGCAAAAGATGAACATCAAAGTCTTTCATGATTAGACCAAAAGAAATCTAAAATCATATAATTGTCATGATTGAATATTCATTGTGGTTATAGGTACGCAGTTAATGGAAAAATTTTTGTTTAAAATCGCAAAACAATGGATTGCAGGTAACACCATAGATGATGCACTAATATCTGCAAAAAATGCATACAAATCAGGAAGACATGCAATCATAAACAAATTAGGGGAATATCATACCTCAAAAAAACAAATCAATTCAACAATGGAAGATTATCAAAAAATCATAAATTCTTTTAGAAAATGGAAAATTCGTGGAGCCATTTCAATAAAGCCGACACAAATGGGTCTGTCGATCAGTCAAAAAGTGTTCTATAGAAATTTTGAGAAAATCATACAAGATGCTCGTAATGCTCATGTTTTTGTTTGGTTAGATATGGAATCATCCGAGCACACCAATGAAACCATCGAGATTTACCATGCATTCTTTTCAAAATATGAAAGACTTGGAATTGCCTTACAAGCCAATCTCAAACGAACAGAAGATGATCTAAATGATTTGCTAGGTATTGGTGCAAAAATACGTCTAGTAAAGGGTGCATATAGGGAAAAAGCAAGTATATCTTTTAAAACAAAAAAAGACGTAGACGATAATTTCATCAAACTAATGAAACTACTGTTCAAAAAAGGCAATGAATTTGCTATAGCTTCTCATGATACCAAAATTATTCAAAAAGCACAAAATCTGTCAAAAAAATATCCCAGAAAATTTGAATTTCAATTTCTAAAAGGGTTAAGAGACGAAATCAAACCAGATTTAATCAAAAAGAAATTTGTTGTTTCAGATTACATACCATATGGTGTTAATTGGTTACCATATTCAATTAGACGAATTAAGGAAAGAAAAAGAAACATACTGTTACTTGGAAGTTCGTTGATTCAATCACAACGTGTTTGAGTTTGAGATCTCATAAACTGTTGCAAATAGTTTTCTCCCCCTGCCCCCTTTCCAGTTGAACCTGAATGTTTCCATCCAACAAACGGCTGACTAGAAACCAAAGCTGCAGTTGTTGCACTAGCAGAACGATTAGTGTAAACTACTCCAGCTTGGATTTTTGAAAAGAATTCATCTAACTGTTTTTTATCATTAGAAAAAATTCCTGCAGTTAGGCAATATTCTGTTTGATTTGCAAGTTGAATTGCATCATCAAAATTACCGTATTGTTGAATGCATAAGAATGGCAAGAATAATTCTTCTTTCACCAGTTTATGTTCTTCAGGTAATTTTGTAACTATTGTAGGCTCTACAAAGTAACCATTTTCAAGCTCTGATGATGTCAATACTGACCCTCCTGTGAGAATTTCTCCGTCTTTGTTTGCCATATTTACAGCATTTTCAAATTTTGTTTTTGCTTCTTTGTTAATAACAGGACCCAAAAATACTTCCTTTTTCCATGGTATTCCAATTTTCAAATTTTTTGTTTTTTCAACAAGTTTTGAAATAAATTGTCTTGCAACCTCATTTTGAACGTAAACTCTAGAACATGCACTACATTTTTGTCCTCCAAATCCAAAAGCGGCATTCATTACACCCTCTGATGCTTTTTCCAAATCAGCATATTTTGTAACAATTACGGGATTTTTTCCCCCCATTTCAGAAATGAAAGGTTTTGAAGTGGATTTTGTAAATTCTTGAAATCCTTTCATACCTACTTCTTGAGAACCAGTAAATGCGATGCCGTCAACATCTAGACTTTCAATCAGAGTTTTTCCTACAATATTTCCAGAGCCTGTCACAAAATTGATTGCACCGTCTGGAAGTTTAGGATATAATATTTTTGCAAACTGAAATGATGACAAAGGAGCATCGCTTGCAGGTTTTAGAACTGCAGTATTTCCTGTAATTAGTGCACCAGTGGTCATCCCTATTGCAATTGCTGATGGAAAATTAAACGGAGAGATTATTCCCCAAACACCATATGGTTTTAGAACAGTTCTAGTCTTTTCATGTGGATTTGGGTGGGAAGTTATTTTTTCAAAGCCGTTGTTAATCTCTAACTGATATGAATAAAATCGCATAAAATCAATTGCTTCATCTATGTCTCCCATTGCCTCAATACGATTTTTGCCGTTTTCGAGTGAAAGTATTGCTGCCAAGTAAAATTTTTGCTCTGAAAACTGATCAGCACAATCATTGAAGATCTCTGCTCTTTGAGAATATGACGTGTCCCTCCATTTTGGAAATGAATTTTTTGCAGCATTGATTGCCTTAATCGTATCATTTTCTGAAGCTTTGGAAAAATTTCCTACAATTAATCTAGTATCTGCAGGAGATCGAACCTTAATTTGAGAATCAAGAAAAAGTTCTTCTCCGTTAATTATGACTGGAAAATCTCTGCCTAATTCAGTCAAGACACAATCAAATGCTTTTTCAAATTTCTCATTAAACTCAGAAATTAGATTATTTTCTACTGCTTTACCATACGTGTATTCGTTTTCAAACACAATTAGATATGATCACAATTCTATTTTACCGTTAATAATATTATCAACAAATCCATAATTATTCCA
>DAOWGL010000051.1 GCA_030637455.1 Candidatus Nitrosopumilus sp.
AATAGCAAAACCTGCATTATTTACTAAAATATCAACTGAATCAAATTTGTCTAAAACAATTTTTGACATTTCTTTTACTTGATCTTTTTTAGATACATCACATTGGTAAACTAGAACAGTGACATTGAATTGTTTTAACTGCTCTGCAACTTTTTCAAGCTTTTCTTTTGTTCTTGAAACTAAAACAATGTTAGCACCTTTCTTTGCAAATTCTATTGCAGTATCTTTTCCAATCCCCGATGATGCACCAGTGATTAGGACAACTTTATTTTTAAAATCCACAAATCAAAAAAATCAATTAAAGATAAAGTGGTTTCTATGAAGATTGTGATTTTGGTATCTTACTCAAGGCTAATTTTACTAAAAGTAGCCATGTGATTACAATTGGAACGTAATATGTTGCAATTCTCCATCCAATTACTGCATCCCAAGCAACAACTCCCTCTGAGATTTCAAATGCAAATGGATCCAAATTATTGATATAAGCTATAATTCCAAATTCTGCCAAACCAGAACCGCCTATAGTAATTGGTAGATTTCCAATTGCATTTGCACCCATTACTGCCATAATAGAATCAAATGCATTGATAACAAATCCTGTTCCCATTGCAATTATCATAAATGAAATTCCATAAAATGACCATGAAACTAATGAAAACAAAAATGAAATTGTAAAAATTTTCTTTGATTCAGAAGTTTTTAGATTTTCTCTACTCATTATACATACTTCTTCCATCCAAGTATTTGTTTTCTCAATTGCTTTAACACCTTTTTCTTTTGCAAATCTCTTTGCAAGATTTTCTAAAACTTTAGGAACTTGGAATGTATGTTTAGATGAAAGGAAGAACATCACCATCCACAAAGATGTAATTATAATACTAGTGGCTAAAATTACTGTTGCAACTACATATGCACCACTTAACAATGCAATTACTCCTGCCATAATAGATAACAGTCCTGCTGCAAATACTTCAGTTACAATATCCATAATTGCAATCCATGCAGCCTTTGCAGGTTTTGCTCCTTTTTTATGTAAATAATAAATTACAACAAATTCTGCTCCAATAAACATTGGAGTTGTAAATTTGATAAATTCACTACCAACTCTAACACCGACTAATTTAAAAAATGAATCAAAATTTCCAAGATACTTTCTTGTAATGTATGCAAATTTGATTCCCTGTAATACTAATTTTATCATCATGGCAACAATTGCACCAATAAACGGAAACAATCCAATTGCTAGAATGTCTTCTATTTGAATATCAAATTGAATTGCGATTATGAAAATAGGAATTAAGGTAATAGGAATAGCAACTAGTCTCCAGTTCATTTGATGGTTTTTTTGAGGAATCAAATATGAAAGTTGAGTACATTTCTAGTCAGGAAAAATCGTCACCTAGAATTAGGCGTAGAAATTATACAGAATTAGAGGCTTTAGCATGAGCGTGAAGTTCTTGTTTAATTTCTTCAAATAATGAATCCAACATATCATAGTCTGAAAGATTCCTATCTTTGAGTAATTTTACAACTAAATCTTTGAGATGAGCTTCCTTTTCAAAAGTAGTTTGATTCACAAATAAGATAAAATTCAATCAGATAAAGATCAGGTGGAATTTTTTCATCTTTTTGAATACCAATTTGGTATTTTCAGTGATAATAATATCAAAACCAAGCTAGTTTGAAATATAAGCAAATAAAGAAAATTAGACGGATTGAAAACAATTTTTGTTTCAGGTACTGCTGGTTCTGGAAAATCTTTACTCACATCAAAGTTACAGGATTATTATTCAAGGAATGGAGCATTTGCTGCAATTTTAAATTTGGATCCAGGTGTAGATAGCATGCCATACACTTGTGATATTGATGTTAGAGATTATGTTGATTATGTATCAATTATGCAACAGTATGAGCTTGGTCCAAATGGTGCTATGGTTATGGCAAATGATTTGATTGCGTCAAAAATTGATGATATTCAAAATGATGTAAACAAAGTAAATCCAGATTATCTAATTGTAGATACACCAGGTCAGATTGAATTATTTGCATATCGTTCTAGTGGACGTTTCATAGTAGATAATATTTCAAATGAAGAAAAAACAAATATTTTTCTTTTTGATGGATCTCTTATTACTTCACCAGTTAATTTTGTGTCAATTGCATTACTTGCAACATCAATTAGATTACGTTTGAATTTGCCAACAATTAATGTTCTAACCAAAACAGATCTTATTGGAGATAAATTAAAAAATATCTTAGAATGGTCTACAAATTTGAAAACATTAGAAAATGCAATTGGAAAAGAAGCCGACGGTGACACGTATACATTGACTACAAATATTTTACGAGGATTGAATTTAGGGGGATTTGCCCAAGGACTAATTCCAATATCTAATCTTACAGGTGATGGTTTTGTAAATCTTGAAGGTGCTCTAAGCAGAATTCTTAATTTGGGTGAGGAGGTAGAAGGCTAGTTGGTATCAAAAGTTATAGTCAAAGCACCTTCATCAACTGCAAATTTGGGTCCAGGATTTGATGTATTTGGATTAGCTTTAGATGCATTTTATGATACAGTCACATTAACTAAAACAAAAAATGGAATTAAAATAATTACAGACGATAATATTCCTACAAATCCTGAAAAAAATACTGCAGGATTAGTAGTAAAAAACATGATGAAAAAATTCAAACTTCCAGGTGGTGTAGAAATTAAAATCAAAAAAGGAATTCCTGCAGGATATGGAATGGGAAGTAGTGCTGCATCAGCAGCAGCATCAGCAGTTGCATTTGATAAATTA
>DAOWGL010000182.1 GCA_030637455.1 Candidatus Nitrosopumilus sp.
GTTAATGTAATTTCGTTGTTCTTAGCCGTTTCCATAATCATTGCTTCAGAATCAAGTACTCTTGGAGTTGCATCTTCATTCCATGCAACATGGACATGTGAAGTTAATGCACTATACACATCTGCTTGTGCAGGTGTACTTGTAAAAACTTCACCTTGGAAACTATGTACACCATCGCCTTCAATGCCGTTGGTGAACATGTATGTTTTTGAAAGTGCTGCTTCAGGAGTATTCTTTAACAAAGGAGCAAGTTCTACTTGCCATCCTTGACTTGCAGTAATTACATCTGCATGTGTTGGATCACTAGAATCAGTGATGATAAAGAAAACATCTTCACCATCATAGTATCCTTGATGCATTGGAATTGTTGCTGGAACATTTGCTCTTGATAATCTAAGTACAGAACCCAAGTCTGCTTCAGTTTCTTCCATAGTTTCTTCCATGTGTTTTTCTTCATGGGTTTCTTCCATAGTTTCTTCAACTGGAGCTACAGGAGTGACTGGAATTTGTCCGGCTTCCCAAGCGGCTTTACCACCTGAAATTTCAGAACATAGTTGTAATCCACAGATACCAGTACTAGAACCATATTGTGATGTTCCGGTACCTTGGCTTTTGAGAGCCTCAGCATCTGAGAAATAATCTGTCGTCATACCTGTTGTAAACAAGGGTAAAATTGCAAGAAGTGCAATGTATCTTAGACTCTTGTTCATAAGTAGAAAATTATGATTTTCATTTAAAAGAATTTGTCCAAATCAGACAAAATCATGCAAGTTCCGAAAATCTATTTCCCACATAATCCCAATTAACGACATTCCACCAAGATTCAACATAAGCAGGTCTTTTGTTTTGGTATTTCAAATAATATGCATGCTCCCAAACATCCAAACCAAGTAATGGGAATTTCCCCAAAGTCCAAGGACTAGTTTGATTTTCAGTAGTTATGATTTCTATTTTATGATATGTAGAATTAAAAACCAACCAACACCAACCACTGCCTTGAATGTTAATTGCTTTTTCAGAAAAAACTTTTTTAAAATTATCAAAATTATCAAAATAAACATCAATTTGATCTTCTAATTGGCCTGTGGGTTTTTCATCACCATTAGGAGTCATGGTTTCCCAAAACAATCTATGATTTTCAAAGCCACCACCAAAAAAATTAATTGCGCTTCTTCCAGATTCTGGAATAGATTTCAAATCAGAGAGTACAGATGAGATGTATTGTGGATGAGATGCACTTCCAACATCTGCAAGTGATTTGTTCAATCCATCAACATATGCCTGATGATGTTTTTGATGATGAATTTTCATTGTTTCTGTGTCAAGGAATGGTTCTAGTTCATCATACCCATAAGGTAATCTTGGAAGTTCGTATTGAACCATAAATCAATGTAACATAATCCACATATATTCCTCAAGTGCAAAGAATGATAAATCTTGAAGGATTGCTAGAGATATGAGAAAATTAGGAACCATTGATTTAGAAATTTTGCATTTAGCAATTAATGAAAATGGTACATTTAATGAAACCAATCTAGAGAATTCAGAATTAAAGAGGTTAGGAGTTGGAAAATTATTAGATTCTCTGGCCACATTAAAAGACAGAAAAATGCTATCGTTGAACAATGATGGTTCATTTTCAATTACTAAACTGGCAAAAGAAATTCTTTGGAGTAAAAATATTCCAACATGGGCAAAAATATTACGATTATTACAAATTAAATCATGCAGTATTGGGCAGATTGAAAGCACTTTAAAAATATCTAGAAATGAAATAATAGAAGAGATTGAAAAATTAAGAAAAAATCAATTCGTGTTAATGTCACCTCAAAGAATAGAAGATAAAGTAATCAAAGTTTATGAAATACTTTCTGAAGGAATTCTCAAGATAGATAAGACAGAAACTGAAGGGTTTGGAAATACCAAATTTGGAGAAGTAAAACAAGATGTAGAAATTCTCAGTGTTATAGAACTAATCATAAAAGAAATTCAAGAGACACAATTAGAACAATCAAAAAAAGATTCGATTATTGAAAAACTATCGGCAATAAAAGAAAAATTGGAAATTTAGTTATTTTGATCTAATCTTATCTTGAATTTGTGCCAGAATCAGTTCAGCTTTGTCTTTATTTTCATAATTTTCTTTTGATTCATCCATGATTTGATCAATTTCATAGCTCTTATCCACCAAAATATTGGCAACATGATCATCAAGGGTCCCTTGTCCAATCAAATAGTATGCAAATACAGTATTTTTCTGACCAATTCTGTGAAGTCTATCTTCAGCCTGTCTATGAATTGCAGGACTCCAATCAAGTTCTGCAAAAATAACATATTTTGCCCTCGTTAAATTAATACCAACATTTCCTGCACGAATACCAGCAATCATTAATTTGGATTCACCTCTTTGAAATTTGTCTATTTGTTCCTGACGAAGGTTATCAGATTGTCCTCCAATTATAGACACAGGTGAAAACTCTTGCAAACTCTCATGAAGTAATTTGTGGATAACCTTATGATGACAAAATACTACAACACTTTCTTCAATTTCCATAATATTTTTTACAAAATTAATTACGTGTGGAAGTTTTGCAATACCTGCAATTTGTCTTTCACTTTGAATAGCCCTGTGATATGATGCAGATTTGATAAATTCCGAGTCTGTATCCTTTTGTTCAGATTCTACTTTTTTCCAGATTTTATCTAACTCTTCAAGATAATAATCAGTATCAGCAGCAATTACTTCTTTGTAACGAACTTTATCTTTGAGTTCTTTTAGAACATCTGCTTTCTTTCTTCGAAGCATAACATGTTTTTGCAATTCATTTCTTAATGACGCCCGTTTATTTTCTAAAACAATTGCTTTTCCTTTTTCATTAACATAGCAAAAGTATTCACAAAATTCCTTAAAGCTTCCCAATAACCCAGGCTTTATGATATCAATAATTGGCCAAATTTCTGAACCACGATTGTAAATTGGAGTTCCAGAAAGACCAATTCTATAAAGAACAGAAATGTTTGCTGCTAATTTTTTTACTGCTTTGTATTTTTGAGTTGTTTTTGATCTTAAATTATGGACCTCATCACAAACAATTGTTTTTAATCCCAATTTAGCCAAGTCATCGTTTCTTTTGAAAAGTAATTCATAATTGATCAAGTAAATATCAGTTTTAGGAAGTTCGTGGGATTTTCCAGTTCTAATCATTGTGACACTTGGAGATTCAGATTCAAGTATACGTCCATTCCTGCTTTTTTTCTTTAGAAATTTTTGAATTTCACGTTCCCAATTGTTTAGTGTAACTAATGGAGCTACAACAAGAAGAGGGAATGTTTGTTTTTCAGTTGCAGCATAAGAGAGTGTTTGAACAGTTTTCCCAAGCCCCATCTCATCAGCAAGTAAAGCATTTCCAGAAGATTTTAGTAAAAAATCCAAACCTTCTTTTTGGAAATTTAGTAGTTTTCCTCTAAACTGCCCACCAGCTTTTGCACGTTTTAGTTTTAGTTTGATTGGAGGGATCGTGGGTTTTGGAGCATATGTTTTTACAATTTTTCTCTGCCAAATAGATTTGGATAGAATTTCAAGGGGATATCTATCCATAATGAGTTTTAGTTGTTTTACAGTTTCTGTATTATCAGGAATAATAATTTCATCTATATTCTCCCCATACCATGCCTCTGAGACAAGTCTAGAGATCATACTAACGGCACGATCACCTGTAACCTTCCAGCTCCAGATTTTAGAGTATTTGTCAAGAACATACTCTAGTGTACCAATGTTTTCCATGGATGTTTCCATAATTTGTCGACAGAAAGTTTTTTTGACTTATGAATCTTCATATTTTTCTCGATCATTAAAATAGAAATCCAAAATCCCCAAGAGTTAAAATATGATACCAGTTTTTACTTTTAGGGTAAATTTTCAGAGTCGATCTCTAGGCATAAAATTAGAAAAAGCAAGATATTGAAAAATTCAAAATAAGATACAACAGAAATATTCATAGTCATTAAATTTTAAAAAATAAATTTTTCTCAGATAATTGTGGATGGTTTTTGATAGGATTAATCCCAAAAATAATTATTAATGAATATCAAAATTATTCTAAAGAGTTGAATTATGAAAATAAAATTATTTTATAAATTTAATTCCATTACAAAAAAATAGAAACACGATATACGTTTAAAATTCATTAGATTTTAGAGAGGTCATGGAATTCATTCAAAATGAAGAACCAGAAATTAAAAAACCAATCATCATAGCTGCCATGCAAGACATGGGAAATGTTGGAAGCATAGTTGTAAATTTCATCAATGATTCACTTAGAACAAAAACATTCAGAACTGCAAAAACTCCATTTCCAACATATATTGTAGATAGAGGAGGATACGTGGATATTCCTGATGAAAAATGGGAATATAGATACACAGATGATTTGATAGTTTTCGGTGGTGGTAAAGGACAACCACAAAGTAATAGTGAATTAAATGAATTATGTCAAGATGTAATAGATACTGCAAAAAAATATTCTGTAAAATTTATCTACACGTTAGGAGGGTTTCACACCAGTAGAATTTTCAATAATGAGCCAAAAACATACATCACCACAACATCAAGAGAATTGACAAAACAGATGGAAGGGCTGAACGTAGAGACCACTCCACAAAAATCAATCATTACTGGTTTTAATGGACTAATTCTGGGATTTGCAAAAATGAATGAGATTCAAGGAATAGGAATGTATGGTGAACTAAATGAACCCGAAATACCACAATACAGATCAGCAATCAGCATTATCAAAACCATAGAAAAATTGACATATAGAAAATTAGGGGATACAAGCCAATTGGAAATCATGGCTCAAGAGATTGAAAGAAAATTTAAAAACTAAATTTAA
>DAOWGL010000174.1 GCA_030637455.1 Candidatus Nitrosopumilus sp.
GAGTCTGTTAATTGCAACTCATAGTATACGTAATACTTTGATCTTTATAGGGATTCTAGTAGCCATGGCAGGAGTAGTATTGTTACTAAAATAATTGATAATTATGAAAAAAGTAAAAAATAACCGTGCATCCTATTCCATTGCCGTATCTACTAACAACTATCTGGTAGATACCATGAAACAAAGTTTTGAGTTTTGGCACAATAATTATCAGGATTCACTGGTAAATTACCCACTGGTATGGAAAAAAGCCTTAGAATCAGATTCTGAAATTATGAAAAAAGTAAAAACATGGGAAAAAAATTCAATTCAAAATACTGGCCCTATACCGGCGGGCTACTAACGCCTGGGCACAGAGCCTGTCCGTGAATCTACGGTTGAGCAAGCAAAGAAATCAATTCAAGATTGGGAAGGGTTTTGGAAAAATGCAACAGATGAGCAGTTTAGTGTATGTAGCGAAATACTTCAAATGATAGAAAAATACTGGAGAGGAATACAAAATAAAAATATCGAATGACAAACACAGGAATATTACTAAAATGATTTTAAAGTAGTCTATGAATTTCTTTAGAATTTACCCAATTCAATTTACTTTCCCATAAATCCACTTAATTTTTGAATTACTATCTTCTCATCAGCAGCATCTATTTGTAGAACATGTCCATTCCTCCAACCAAGTTGGGAGACATATTCTTCTGGAATGTTGATTTGATATTCGCCATCATTTTGTTTTATGAGTTTAGTCATTTTTACCATAATGAAATACTGTCATTTATGATATCTAAACATTTTTTTTAATTTTATTTAAAAATAGAATAAAAAATTAACAAATGTTCAATATTTTCTAAATTATCTTTTTATTCTATGATGTTATCTTTATGGTAGATAGCAATCAAGTAATACCAAACATTGCATTGTTGAAAAGGAGCTGTAATAATTTGTTGTCAAGGGATAGCAAAGTGGTTTTGGTTACTATCTCATTTTTTTAAAATTCAACAGTAATTAATTAGAAAACTATTCAGATACTCGCCTTTTTGCTAACTAAAACAGTACTTGGTTCAACGCCACGAGGATTCACCTATCAAATTGGAGATGAAAATGTACGCAGATAGACGTGGAACAAAAAAAGCAAGTCCAAGCCAGGCCCCGTTATGTCATGAGTATCGCATTCAAGGGTAAGGGTGAACTTGTCCATGTGTACTACGTTAGAATTTGACTTAAGAGCATGTATGTAATATTGAATTATTACTATACATTGAACAAATATTCAAAGATCTTTCGACAGAATCATACTCAAAATGAGTATGGGATTACAGTGAATTGTTTTAATTGAAATCTAATCTATTCCTTTTCCACAATGTGGACATTTCCGTTGTGTGGTTTCTTTCCCAACTCCTATTTTTTCTGAAAGCAAAGTAACAGTTACATCCCAAGGACTGATTGCTATATCTTTATAGAAAATGTAAGGATGATCCATCTTATACATTATTGAACAAAGACGATTAAGAGTCAGATCATCTTTGATTACTTTTACTTCCCCTAATTCTATCTGGCTTACTGGAATTTCTAACAAGTTTTCAACATCTGGTTGAAATTTTAACACTCTAGAAATTTCCCCAAGGATTAATCTGTCGCTGATAAATTGATTCGAATATTCCAGTAAAAGTTTACGAGTATTATGTTCAAACATCAAATCAAGTACCGTTTTCAAAGAATCGTCTGGTTGAAAAGTAATCACTTTCTTTTTTGGTAAAGAAGAAGCTGTAAGTTCAGTTTTGCATTTTATTCCAACTTCCAACATTTTCCTTGCCGAGATAGGCGAATAGCCCTTAAATTGATTGGACGTTATGGCAAATGCCCTTCGGGATTCTTTCCATTTTTCTATCAAATCCTTGAGTTTTGTTTCTTTTTCAACTACGGGAAGTTCCTTGAACATAATCTGTTCTACTTTAGTATCATATTGAAAATCACGTGTAGGGTTTTTTCGAATACTGTCTAATAGATCATACCCTCCAACTATTCCAAGAGGCTTAAACTCAGCATCTCGAATAACAATAGAATCTACGTCGGATTCTAGATATTGGACACACATTTCTGTGGCAACCCAAACTTCTCTATCATTATTGAGATAAACACAAGGTGTGTTAGTCAATCTATCTGCAAATACTTCTTCCAAAGTTAATTCAGAAATACTATCAATCATAGGTTCCATTTTTTTCTCACTATTAGTACGTGATTTTGATATTTTAACAGATTCTTGATTATTAGACTAGAAAATCATAAAAAATTTCATGTAATTCATTTTATGTTAAGGATTTTTCTAAATAGTTAAGCATATCTTATCATTTTTGAGAATTGAAGAGGGTTGCTTTATGCAATAAAAACAATATAGAATATGTCCCAAGGCATTCCAATAGCAGAAAGGACACTAGGAGAGTTGCTTCCAGAGAGATTAACGTGGTCACTATGTATCCATATTGACAAAGGAACAGAAGTATGGGTCGTCACTGGAATGTTGGTCCAATATTTGGAATCTGCTACTGATTCAATTATTGTGAGAGACAAGGATCATAATCCAATTGGTACAATTGGAGGAAAAGAAATCATGGAAAATCTGCTAAAGAATCCAACTTCGAGTTTATTCTATGGAACCAAAGTAGAAGACATTATGGAACCAAATCCTGTTACAGTTTCAAAAGATACAAAGTATAAGGATTTGATGAATTTTTGGAAAGAGAGAAGCAGAGCTTATGCCATAATTCCTAACGAATGGGGATTTTATTCTGTAATTTCTGCGCAAAAAATTCTAGAGATAGGTAAGAAATGTAAAACTGATCTTACAATTGAGGATTTACCAAGAAAGAAACAGGTGACCTTCAAAAAAGGAGATACGTTTGGTGGTTTGATTAATTCAATGTTTGAGAACAAAGCTAGAAAAATTTTGTTGGAAGGATCTAACAAGTATCTTAGTGACCGATTAATTATAGAAGCCATTTCAGAGAAAATGAAGCATCTGACAGAAACAGATAATTTTCTAAATGAATCAGCAGACATTGTAGAGTTGGAAGAAGCCAAAGTTATCTCGAATAATTTGAAAATTAACGAAGTGTCATCTATGATGTATGAAATGGCTCATCCATGTGTTATTTACAAGGATTTGGTTGTAACACCGTGGGATATTTGTAAGGCATTATTATCTCCAGAGATCACAGAGTATATTGTAAAATGAAAATTTAGTCCGTCAAAGAGAATTGTTGTTTTAGTTCTAAAATAGAGATAAAATGAACACATGTACAGTATCCTTTCCATCTACTTTTTGTTTAAGATATGCGTAATAACATCGTGAGCTTCCAAGAATTTCGTGAATGTCAAAGCTGTAAAAAATATGGTTATAGCATTCCATTAAAACTTGAGGAATCTGGTCGTTGGGTTTGCCCTATGTGTGATTATGATTACTGAATTTCAACCCTGAACTATTTCTCACATTATTTAATCTAAATTACAAAGAATCTATTTTGATTTTGAATCCTTAGAGGCTTGAACCGTTTTTGGGTTAATCTAGATTCAATGTAAATGAAAGGGCAGATTGCTCAAATCCCATATGCTTGTAGAATTCATGAGAGTCTTTACGTTGATTTCCAGATTCCAATCTAATTCTATGACATTTTTTCTCTTGTGCAAGAGTAATACAAGAATTGATTAGTGTTTTGCCAATTCCATGATTTTGATATTTTTGAAGAACAACTAATTCTGGAATATACATCTCCAAAGTAGATTGGTTTAATCTTGGTAAATACATTACACTTACCATACCAATAATTTTCATATCATCAAATTCTGCAACAAGAATTGTTTTGTCTGAATCTTTCACATATTTTGTAACTAATTTACGAAATATTTCAACATCAGAGTCTTTTTGGGGTTTTGGACGTCCTAGATCATACAATAATCCAAGAAGTATAGGAATATCTTTGTCAGAAGATATTCTAACTGTTACATTGTCCATAACCAGATAACATCATCATGACTTAAGAACTGAATCATGGAGGCTTGAACCAATCTTGGGGAAAGAAAAAGATTCAATTTTGAATCCACTGGGATTCACCTACCAAATTGGAGATGAAGATAAATTTCAGATGTATTTTAGAGCCATCTTTTTTGTTTTAATTCATTCTCAGAGTACAAGATTCACAACTTGAGAAAAGGATATGTGTCCATTGGCATTTTGGATTAGGTTAGATTGAATTGCTCTAAGACTAATGGATATATCTCGATCCATGTTTAAAGTTACTCGAACAGATTTTGAATTATTTTTTCTTTCTAACTCTGAAGAATAGTATGTATCACATTTTTTAGAACAAAAAATAACATTTTTCGCACGAAAATTTTTTCCACAGTATTTGCATTTCATAGAAATTAGACATCTATGCATAGTTAATCTTACATATATTCTATTTTTTCTTATTTTAGATTTAATTCCTATGAGGCTTGAACCGTTTTTAGGAAAAGATTTTTCTTGATTCTACTACATAAAGTCTTGAACCTTTTTTGGAGAATGATTGTCCGTCAAAGGGAATTGTTGTTTTAGTTTAGGACCCCAAGTGTTAACAAGTTTATTGGCAATCAATAAAAAGGCAAAGCCCCCCCTTAGTGAGTAATTAATTGGTAATGACCAGGATTATGATATGAGTTTGTTGAAAAATAATCATTAGAAAATAATTAATTCATAATTAATTCAAGTGTGAAATTGCATTCATAATCGTGTCACATAAATATCAATTTCAAAAGTTCATTCTGATTAACATGGGGAAAAGAATTACAATAGTATTAGATAATGATTTACAAAAAAAATTACGTGAAAAACAAGCAAAGAAAATAAAAGAAACAAACAGTTCTGTGAGTTTTTCAAATGTCATAAATGAGACACTACGTAAGTGTATCAGATAATTTAGAATCATTCACTGAACTAGAATGCCCCCTTTCTAGGAAGGAAAATAGAATTAGAATCAATATTACAGAAAAAACAAGGTTTCAGATTTTAACGAAGATTTCTCCTTTAACATCTGAAACAATTAGGGTTTAAGACCAATAACAAGATGGTTATTTTGGTGACAACTCTGTTTGTGTTTTTCTGTAATAGTAATACGACATAAAATTACTTAAGATGATCGTGAAATTTTGAAATGTTACAAATTAACAAGTATTGTATTTGAATTTAATTAAAACAACGAGATACATGGAAAACACGCTAAAACAAGGACGTATTCCTAACATGATGTGTTTTCCAGACCAATCATTCTACGACGCAGAACAATGGCTTCTCGCAATATTCTGTATGTTAAAATAATATTTAATGATGATCCTAATTATCACATCACAATAATGTTGATTTTCAAAGGGATCATGTTTTATCTTAGAAATGTGTAATGATATCAAGAAAGCTGACACGATAACCTATTGTCATGTAGAGTTCCCATCGGGTTACTAGTGTACACATACAGTGGCATTACGTAGAGGATGAGCATAGTTGGCTTCTTGATTTTTACTAAAAACACTAACACAATCTTGTATAGGATTATGAAATTAATCAATTACGTTGAATCTCATCTTTTAAGGGGGCTTGAACCTTTCTTAGGATTAGATTAAGTCCTTACAGTTTCCCGCTTTTTTGCTCACTATAACGGCCCCAGTTAGGCACGAATTATTTAATTTACAAATATTTTTTGAAAACGACAACATCAAACCAATAATCCAACACTCTTTAGGAATTTAGAGATTTGAAATTTTTGGCAATGGAACAAAGATTGTTAAATGTAAGAACAATAATGAATCAAGAATGCATCTAACCCTAATGGATAAAACATCATGCAAGAGTTAGCAGAATATTATGGAATTGCTCAGCAATATCTAGCAGATAATACATTTCAAGAATATGGCATACTTGGTTTGTTTTTCAATTCATTGTTATCTGCCACAGCTATTCCATTACCTACAGAGATACTGACATCGGCATTATTGATAGGTGGAGAACCAGAACTTTATGTGGCAATCGCATTGATTGTGGGTTCTGTAATTGGTGGATTGATTAATTATTCATTGGGATATGGTGGAAATAGGATTGTTAGTTTCTTCAAGAGAAAAAAACATTTGCATGAAAAGGAATTATCTGATGAGTTCAGCGGAAAGGCAGAAGAACCAAACTCACAAACCAATGATGAAAAAAAATCTCACAAAGTCTTGGAGAAATTTGGGTGGGCAGGGATATTCATTGCTTCATGGATTCCATTTCTAGGAGATTTGATGTTAATTGGTGCTGGTTCAAAAAGAATGGACTTTAAGAAATTCATGCTTTTCATGGTAACAGGTAAGGTATTCAAAACAGTTGTAGTCGTACTGGGATTGGGGGCATTGTTCATTTAAAAAATTTGTAAAAAATCAAAAAAGATTTTTCAACTCATACGCTACCTAACAATCACATTTGCTTCTGCCGTTTTTAGGATTACATATTTTACAGATATAACGGATCTGTAGTTTTTAGAGGCTTGAACCTTTCTTGAGATTAGATTGAGTCCTTACAGTTACCCGTCTATTTGTTTGCTAAAACAGCCCCAAAAGTTTTAAAATAAAATACTAAGGAGCCGACTAGTCTCCTCAGCCCTTAGGTCATAAGACCTAATGAACAATTTACATTACAAAATTTGTATTAAAGCGCTAGAGAATTATTGAGGCTAGAATCCTAAAATATTTCCATATATAGAATCAAAAAATAGTTTTGCAGCTGCAATTATAATTACTGCAGAAACAAGAATTTGCAAATATCTTTCCCGGATATCAATTGATAATCTTGCACCAACTAGTCCACCAATAAAAGACCCAATTGCCAATAATCCTGCCTGAAGGAAATCAGGGTGTCCAAGTAAACTATGAACTATTACTCCAGATAGAGATGCAAATAGTAAGATCATTTGAGATGTAGGGGCAGCTTTTTTCATCGCCATTCCCATTCCCACAACCATTAGTGGAACAAAGATTATTCCACCTCCAATACCAAAGAAGGAAGAAATTACTCCTGCAAAGAAACTTGCACCGATTGCAAAAATCATCATCTGTTTTGAAATTCTTTTTTCCTTTGTCTCAATTTTTTTTCTTAAAAATATGTAGGCAGCTGATGCAATTAATACAAAACCAAATAGAATTTTGAACATATCAGGTGCAACATCAGTGGATATTATTGCACCAAGAACAGTTCCAGGGATTGAGAGTAACCCAAGTTTAAGACCTAAAGGGTATTCTATTCGTTTTTGTTTTGAATAAGAGATAGTAGAGGCAATAGCATTACTTAATGCAGCAAACAAACTATTACTTGCTGCAGCAGTTGGTGGAAATCCTAAAAATGTCAATACCGGAACCACAATAATACCACCACCAAGACCAATCATAGAACCCAATAGTCCAGCTGCAAATCCTAAAGGGATTAGCCATAGTTGATCAATCATTGTAATGTCAATTAAAAAATTTTCTAATATATAATTAAACTACTTTAGAATAATTAATGTCTGCAAAATAGAATTATCCTTTGTAGTTATTTCTAAAAGTATTTCATATCCTGCCAAATCATCGATTTTAGATTTTATATTACGCTTGTCTGAATCAATGTAAAAAGTTTGAACCCCCTCTAGCCATGCAGAGATTGTAGTATAGTCTTCGGATTTTTCCTCTTCCCAGCAGTCACAAACAAGTGTCTCTATCATAACCTCAAATACTGTAAAAACTTCATCTTGATTTGATTCTAGAGAAGAGGTTTCAAGGTTAGCAATGGCTAGAACAGGAGACCGGATATCGCCTCCGATGTTAATATTTCCAAGTGTAGTTCCCTCATAATCCAACACTACAGTGGTAGTACAGTACTCTACACTTCTTGGAAGCCCCTTTTCAAAAAAAGTACAGTATTGACTTATGGTGTGATCAGTAATTGGTGTAGGAGAAGAAACAAAAATATTATGCTCTTCTAAATTATTTTGAATTTTTTCAATGTCATAATAGGTAAACCCAGAACCATAGATTAATTGAGATTCAGGGTCTGAAGGAATATCATTTGATAATAGAAGAAAAGCAGAAACAACAATCACAACCCCCACCAAAATAGGAATTACGATCATGTTGTTCATAAAAAAAATAGATTTTTTATTCAAAAATAAGGCTTTGCAATATCATATTGAAATAATTGTTAATTTTGAATCACGGGTGATGTTATTTTGATCAACAAATCCAGCAGTCACTTCAAGAACATATGATGCTTCATTATCTGGAACTACACTCTGACAAGCAGTTATCTCTACCACAGTCTTACATGGAGGAACATCTTTTTCAATATGTACAACGTTCCCGTCTTGATCAAACCAAATCATATCTAGTGGAAATTGCATGTTAAGCATCCACAAAGAATACAACCCAGGGTCTGAAAATACAAAAATCATTCCTTGATCATAAGGTAATTGATCTTGGAACATCAATCCACGAACTCGTCTAGGTTCAGAATCTGCAATTTGTACTTCTAGTGCAACATCATCAACCAAAATAGTGCCACGAGGGAATTCAACGGATTCTAATTTACTATCACTTGGAAGAGTTAGCATTCCAATAACTCCAATTATTACTGCAGCAATTGTAATTGGAATTAATGCTTGAGCACGAGTTGTCATAAATGAATTTATGGGAATCCTGTTAAAATACTATCTTAACCCTAGGATAAACTATTGATCAAAATTAACAAAGAAAACGACATTACATTTCTCAATGCGTCAGTCACTGATTTTGCAGATTCTCTAGGTTATTGTGAATACAAAATCCCCCTATCTATCAAAGGCATAAAACCAAAACCATCTCAAGCCCTAATTCAGGGAACTAAAGCTCATCATGCTGAAGAAAAATATGAGCAAGAACATGTAGAATTAGAGCCAGTATCTATTGATCAAATGGAGGATAAAGAGGAAGATATTGAGTTTGCACGAGAGAATATTTATTCCACTTTGATGATGCCATTTGAATTTCCAACAGAGAATGTACTAGTTTCACTATCTGGCAGAATAGATAAACTTCTCAGAGTGGATGAAACACTAGTAGTTCAAGATGACAAATTTGCAGGAAGGCCTCAGATTTATGATTCAAAGACGCAACCTTACCCTAGCCAACTATTACAGGTGTTAGCTTATCTTAATTCCAGTTTTTCCTCAAAAAGAAAACCAAATGCTGAAGATTTCTTTGAAATGCCTCACACTCAAAAGAAATGGCAAATTAGAATATGTGATAGAAATACTAGAGAGCCATACAAAGTATTCTCAGAATTACAAGATGCATTTTCGTTACATTACTTGCATGTTTCATTGCAAAAATTTACAACAATTTCTCTTGGAATGAGTGAACCTGAGCATCATAACAGTGCAAACAAATGCAATGCTTGTAATTTGAAATCTTTTTGTGAATTTAAAATTTAGAAA
>DAOWGL010000129.1 GCA_030637455.1 Candidatus Nitrosopumilus sp.
TCTGATCTGATACAAACAGATTTTGTAAAATAATTTGATTTCTTTATAAATAATTCAGTCATCCAAGAGCTTAAATATATTCAGAGAAACATGATTTCATGTCTGAATCACAACAAATCAGTGTTTCAAAATCTAGTGTGCCAAAATTAGCAATTCTAGCATTGGCAATTATCTTTGCAGCCGGATTATTTGTTGTTGGATTTGATAATGGACATATTGTGAATTTTGTATTTGCTGAAGATGGCTCTACAGGTGGAATTGATCCTCTAGTCATTCATGAACTTACACACGATATGCGACATGCAGCCGGCTTTCCTTGCCATTAGCTGTTTGAATTGAAAACCATTCTTTTCATTATAATTATTTTATTTTCTGGTGCTTTAGCTGGATTAATTCACGGAACTGTTAATTTTGCAATTGTAGAACCTTACCTTGATCAAGCAATAGGAATTGAAAATCATAATTTATTTGAATCCGGAGAAGAAGAAGACACTCCTGAATTTTGGGTAGAATATGAGGGGTATAGAATATGGCAAAAAAGTGGACAGATTCTTGCCGGTGTGATTTTAGGGATTTCGATGGGTGCTCTTTTTGGAATAGTATTTGCATTATCTAAAAATTCACTTCCTGGTAATCATGCTATAAAAAAATCTCTTTTATTGGCAGGAGTGATGTGGTTTACTTTGTACATTATACCTTTTCTCAAATATCCTGCAAATCCTCCAACTGTTGGCGATAGTGAAACAATAGTCCTTAGAGCGATTTTGTATCTTTCTTTTATTGCTATATCTGGAATTGGCGCACTTGTTTTTTACAAATTATTCAAAAAGTTTGAAAATAATAAAAAATTTGTATCAGTAATTGGATATGGCATTTTTATTACTGTCGTCTTTTTCATAATGCCTGAAAATCCAGATGAAATTAATGCACCCATGGATTTGGTGAATGAATTTAGACTGATGTCTATGTTGGGCGTTTCATCGTTTTGGATTTCTATGGGAATGATATTTGGATTCTTTTGGAATAGATTTGATTCTGATAAAACAAATCTTTAACCTTGTTCATTGTTCTGGCTCTCTAGAATGAGAATGAAGACAGCCCGTTTAAATACATGAACGATATTTCGGATATTTACATGTCTAGAAAATTAACTTTACCACAATTAAAAAAATATGATATTACTCAAAAAGTAATAGAAGCATTGGCTGATACTGAGTCAAGGGCAATATTATTTTCAATTATTAAAAAAGGTAACACAGCAGCTGAATTATCCTACAAATTGAAAATCCCTCTTAGTTCAGTGTATAAAAAATTGACAGATCTTGAAGAATTGACACTAATTGAAGTAGAAAAATGGATGTTATCTGATAAAGGTAGAAAATACAAAGTTTATCGAAGTAGAATAAGTAAGGCAGATATCTCTATTAGAAAACCAGAACCAGTTCTAACATTAATTCCAAACTAAGTGATTTTATGCAAAAACCAACAATAATACAACTATCTGAATTTGACATTACTCAAAGAGTTATAGAATCCCTTAGCAATGTGTGTACAAGATCTGTATTATTTTCAGTCAAAAATGAATCAAAAGATGCAACACAAATTGCTGATGAATTAAAAATTTCACTTTCTACTGTTTACAAAACACTGTCTACTCTTGAGGATCTTGCTCTTGCAGAGGTCGACAGGTATGTAATTTCTGCAGAAGGCAAAAAAATCAAATTGTATAGGAGTAGAATCGGTAAGGTGGAAATTACTTTAGATGATTTAGAGCCGAGCCTAAATTTGTATTCAAACACTTCAAACCCAAAATCCAATTCTTAGAAATTGAAACTGCTGAAGATATAATGTCAATCCCACCTCTAACGTAACATTATTCTCATTCTATAGACTTGGAATGAGAATTTGAAATGAAACCCTGATTTAAATAATTTAGCTTATCCTAATTTTTTGTAAATCATGAAACGACAAATTACATTAACACTGATTGCTGTATTTGCAGTAATTGGTGTATTGTCTGTGCCATTGACTCAGACAGCTCAAGCAGAAAGTTTAGTTCCTGAATGGATTAAAACAAATGCTGGTTGGTGGGCTGATGGTGCACTAGATGATGAAACTTTTCTTAATGGAATTAAATTTCTATTAGAAAATGGAGTCATTGATGTTTCATCTGAATCAAACACCACAATTACAGAATCCCTCACCATTGGATTTATTCCAGTTGAAAAAGCTGATGAATTAACTCCAAAAGCTCAAGCACTAGAAACATTTCTAGAAAACGAGCTTGGTGTAGATGTTGAAATTGTTGTTCCAACAAACTATGAGACTATCATCGAAGGAATGAGATTTGGTCACGTTGATGCAGCCTTTATGGACACTGGTCCTGCATGGATTACCCATCAAAGAACTGGTGCAGAAGCTATATTGGCTGAACTTGTTGCAGGTAAAGTAAATTATCAGGCAACTGTTTGGACATTGGCTGATAATGAATCAATCCAATCCTTGGAAGATACAGTTGGTAAAAAAGTAGCATTTACCAGTATTACGGGTTCTTCTGGTTTTGTTAGACCTATGGGCACTCTAGTAACTGATGGTCATATCACTATTGAAGGTGATGATATTGTTGCTTTGGAATCTGCATTGGCAAATAACTTTGAAAGTTATACTTTTGCAGGTGGTTACAAAGCCGCATTAACATTACTTCTTGAAGATAAGGTAGATGTTGCATTTGGTTCAGATATTGCTCCACAAAAATATCTTGAATTAGAAGATCAAGCAAAATTACGTCCAGTTACGACAATTGGACCTGTACCATCACATGTGTTTATGGTAAGTTCAGACATGTCTGAATCTACTAAAGATTCCCTTGTTGATGCATTGATTCAACTCAATTATGATGAAAATAATCATATTTTGACAGATTTGTATGGTGCAGAAGCTCTAGTTCCAACAACCACTACTATGCACATTGGTGAGTTTGGTGACTTTATTGATGCTTTAACAGGACTTGATCAGAAGATTCTCGATAAACATGACAAGAGCAAATAAAACCCGGGATTCTGGAAATGAAACAATTCAGATGACCCAAAACCTTTCTTTTTCATTAATTTCTACTAACAAAATCATTCAGATGAGTAATGTATCTACATCTTATGATTCCAAGAATTTTGCATTAGAAAAAATTAATCTTTCAATTGATAGGGGAACTAATTATGCGATTGTTGGTCAATCAGGATCTGGTAAATCAACACTATTGAAATTAATGAATGGTATGATGGTTCCAAGTAGCGGAACAATAAAAATTGATTATGTTTCTCCTAACATGAACAATAAAAAATTCAAAAAAATGATGCATACTATTGGTTACATCCCTCAAAGTTTGGGACTGGTAAAAAATATCACTGTACTTGATAATATTTTGATTGGTGCTTTACCTAGATTGAACAAAATACAATCTTTTTTTAGAAAATTTCCTGAGCATGAGGTGACTGAAGCTAAAAGAATAATTTCACTTGTTGGACTAACTGGTAAAGAAAATAGAAAAGCCTACATGTTGAGTGGTGGTGAAAAGCGTAGAGTTGCTATTGCTAGAGCGTTAATGCAAAAACCTACAATTTTACTAGCTGATGAAATAGTTTCAGAACTTGATCATGTTACAGCAAAAGAAATAATGAATTTAATTGCTGATGCTCAAAAAAGAATGAATTTGACTGCTATTATGGTTCATCATGATATGCAATTGGCATTAGAATATGCAAACAGAGTTGCAGTAATCAAGGAAGGTCATAAAATTTTAGAAATTGGCGTTGAAGGTGATACTATAGTTGATTTTCAAACAGGGGATATGACTACTGAAGAAATAATGGAGATGCATGCTGATGACACCAAAAAATAATATTTTAATTGGAATTATTGTAGGGCTTGTCCTTATTGCATCATATAATATTGAAGCTAACCCTTTAGATTTTGTAGAAGGTTTTCCTAATCTTGGAATCATTCTTGAAGAAATTCTAGTTTTAGAAAATATTGTTGATAATATGAAATATGTTCCAAGTGCTCTTTTAGCAATGCTTGAAACATTACAAATGGCGTTTATTGGAACTGTGGTTGGCGTTGTTATTGGATTACCCTTTAGTATGCTTGCTGCACGTAACTTGAATAGTAAATTTGTTTATGCTCCAATTAGAATATTATTGGCAATAGTTCGTACATTCCCTTCCATATTGTGGGCTATGTTATTTGTAATTGTGGTGGGGCTTGGACCATTTGCAGGTGTCTTGGCAATTATTTTGTATACAATTGGATTTGTAACCAAATTACAATTCGAATCAATAGAGACAATTGATTCTGATCCTATGGATGCAGTTAGTTCTATCGGTGTTTCAAAATTCCAATTAATTAGATACGTTGTAATCCCTGAGGCTGCCTCTCATCTTCTTGGACAAATGCTTTACATGTTTGACTATAACGTACGTCAGAGTTCTATTCTTGGTATTGTTGGTGCAGGCGGTATTGGTTTCTTCATCATCCAATACATCAAATTCTTTGAATATGGAAAAGCAGCTGTTTACCTCTTTGTTGTATTGATTGTGGTTTTAGGAATTGAATGGATTAGTGTTAAAATTAGAGACAAGTATATTGTAAAATCTCAACATGGGATGGAAGTTACTGCAAAATAAATTTCTAAGTTGTAATTTTATCTAATTGGTTTGATTCTGTAGCTGTTTTTACCTCTCTTGCAATCCTTTTCCCCATACTCATGGTCTCATTGAATAATAGAGAATAATATGGGGAGCCATCCATGTAGATGTTAGACCCTGCAACTATTCTTGCTGAAAATTCAAAAGATGTAAATTTTGCATTTTCATCATAAACCCCTTCAATACAAAATGGGCCATTCATTCCTGGGGCAACTACTCTTTTAGCTGCTTCTACAAAATTTTCTCCCATTTTGTACACTTCATCTAATAGAGATTCTCGTAAAACAAGAGGACTATTGCCAATAACGTTGAATGATGGAACTTTGTTTGATTTCATTTGCTGTTCTGCTGGAATTCTTCCCAATCCTTCAATGTCAGATTCATGTCGTTGATCAACTCCAAAGAATTCTAACTCTTCATTTAATGGAGAATAGAAAAATGTCAAATAAGCTAAAACACCTGCTGCATATTCTTGGATGTATAGAGTTTCATCTTTAGAAATTACTCCTTCTGAAATTAGTTGATTTCTTTTACTATTGTAATCTTCTTCATTTGCTGCCATAAAGTAACCTTTTCCACCTGCAGCTCCTTGTCTTTTCACAATGACTAGTTTTTCAATTTGACTTGGTTCTGTAACTGGTTCTGGCATTGGGAGTTTTGCCTCTCTCATGAGTTTTTCTTTCATTTCTCTGTCTGATTCCCATCTTAGAATCCATTTGTTTCCAAAGACAGGTGTTTTGATTGATTCAATTTCTTCAGAACTCATTTGCGCAACTAATGTCCCGTGAGGTATTAGAACTGCATTATTTTCTTCAAGGATTCTCTGACATTTTTGATCTAATACTTCTTTGAATGAATCCACCATTATCATTTCATCGATAAATGGAAATCTCTTGTATAATTTTTCACGTTTTTTTTCACATACTAGTATTGTTTTCAAACCTTCATCTTTTGCCCCTTTTAGAACCTGTAATGAGCAGTGAGAGCCCAGTGTTGCTATTGATGTCATTATGATGTTTTAGTTACTACTTTGTACTTTATGAACTATGTGTGGATGTAACATATTGGAATACTTCATCTATTAATTCCACACTTAATTCTGACTTTACATCTTCAGGAATTACCTTTAGTACAAAATCATACATTGTCGTATTTTTTGGTAATTCGTCTCTTTCTTGAAGTAATGAGAATACTGCAATTCCATTAGAAATTATTGCTATGATTTTTTCCTTATCTGAAAGTGTCATGACTTTATGGATAATTATTATAATTTAATATAAATCCGACTTTAGTATTAGAGGATTGATTTTTTGAGTTCTGGATTTTGATAAATCTGCACCATTCCTGATCTTTCATTTAATATTTCTAACTCTATGGTGACATTATGTTCTTCTGCCTCTTCTCCTACTTGTTGAGATGCGTGGTATCCTACGTATACTCCTACGATGATAAACATTGCAATAACTAGAAGCATCAGTATGTTCAACTTGTTTTTTTGTGGAATTTTAACTGGCTATAAGCATTATGAAAATTAATGAAATGGTTCAATATTTTATATAAAAATTAATTACACCATGATATCTGGAATAAAGTAAATTATGATAGAAACAGAATTAGGAACTTTACGCAGATCTCATTATTCTAATGAAATAAACTCCTCTATGGATGGCACTCCGGTCACTGTAATGGGTTGGGTCTTGACAATTCGTGGACATGGAAACATTAGTTTTGCTACATTACGTGACAAAAATGGTGATCTTTCAATTGTTGCAAAAAAAGGAGATTGTCCTGATGATATTCGTGAAAAAATTTCTTCATTAAAAGCACATTCGTCTATTGCAGTTGTTGGTAATGTCAAGGCATCTGAAAAAGCATCTAGCGGATATGAAATAATCCCAACAGAATTAAGAGTATTCTCAGATGTAGAAAAAATACCTCCTTTTGAGCCTACTGTAAAAACTGTAAAAAACATCGATACTAGATTGGAGGTGCGACCTATTGATCTTAGACGTGATGTTTTACAACATATTTTCAAAACTAGAAGTTTAGTTTTAAAATCAATTCGAGAATATTTTGGAAATCAAAATTTTGTTGAAATTAACACTCCTAAAATGATTGCAACAGCTACGGAAGGTGGCGCTGCATTATTTCCGATTTTCTATTACAATAAAGAAGCATTCTTAGCTCAGAGTCCCCAATTGTACAAAGAACAATTGACAATGAGTTTTGAAAAAGTCTTTGAGATTGCACCTATTTTTAGAGCAGAACCTTCGAGAACCAACCGTCATTTAGCTGAAGCAATATCTATTGATTTGGAAGAAGCATTTGTTGATTACAATGATGTGATGAATCGAATTGAAGAAATTATCAAAGTTTCTATTCAAACTGTTAATGATTATGTGAAAGATAATCCTAGTTCAGAATTTCCTGTAATCTCAATCCCTGACACCATCCCTAGATATTCATATGATGATCTAGTTGATAGAATGCAAAAAGCAGGTGCAAAAACAGAATGGGGTGATGATTTGTATCCCTCAAATCTTAAAAAAATCGGATTAGATGGATTTTATTTCATTACTGATTGGCCTCTTGCACCAAAACCATTTTACGTAAAAGATAGTAAATCAAACCCAAAAGTTTCTGAATCATTTGATTTGATGTATGGTGATTTAGAATTATCTTCTGGCAGTACAAGAATTGAAAAACGTGATGAATTAGCTGAGCGAATGAAAAACAAGGGGATGAAAACTGATGCGTTTGAATATCACTTAGCAGCATTTGATTACGGAGTTCCTCCTCACGCTGGCTGTGGGATAGGGTTGGAACGATTAATTATGGTTTTAACTGGTACTGAAAATATTCGTGATACTACCTTCTATCCAAGAGATGTTGATAGACTGACACCATAAAATCAAATACATTTTTAAAATAAAATTATTGAATTTTTAATTTACAAAAATTCTAATTTGTAACATTTTCTTAAGGTGGGAAATTCACGTGTTAAATTATTTAACAAACAATGGAATTTATCTTAATCCTTTGAATTAACATTTGAAATACGAGGATTACTCTCATGAGTGTATCTTGGGGGCTGCCAGTAATTGTTAGTATTTTGCTATTAGGGTTTGTAGGTTTAGAACAATCTGCCGCTGGGCAAGGAAGTTCCTTTCAACAAGATCAAATCGATGAAATACAAGATATAATTACAAGCATGCAAGATCAACTAGATAATATTCATGTAACATGGGTACATGTAACTGAAAAACCAGTAGGTTTTGAGAATGATATTAATGATGGCATTTTTCAGAGTAGTGATTCAATAGATAATCAACTAATGTATCAAATAAAAATTAACAGAAATGATACAATTATCTATAGTGGAACAGATATTGTTCCGGAAGATAACCCAATTGGTTTATATAGTGGTTGGAATTATATTGGGTATTTACCCGATTTAGCAA
>DAOWGL010000011.1 GCA_030637455.1 Candidatus Nitrosopumilus sp.
TCTTCCCCTAAAATTAGGAAAACTGGAAGGAGAAATAACTCAAGCAAATAGTTTCATTGAAGGACTAGATACTGTCTTTACTGAAAATATTATAGAAAAAGGAAAATTAGTACAATCAAGTAGCTCTGATAAGAAAATTAAAGAAATACAAACACAAATCTCTGAACAGGAAAAAGCTATTGAAACTGTAAAGGAAAGATCAAAAAACATAACAAATGTTGCTAATTCTCTTTTTGAGATGGTATCAAAAGGAATAATATCAATTGAAGATAATTTGGCACAAGAAATTTTAGCAAACAATAATGCAAAATTAATCAGTGAAAAAGGAATTTCATTAATTGTAGTTCAAGATGAAAAAATAAAGATAAATGCTCAATCTCCACTTCAATCAATTGCTTCAGTACTATTCAATGAAGCAAAAAAACAATCAGGTGCAATCGCTTCCATTCAATCAATTAAAGAAAAAACAGAGAAAAAGTTAGAGAAATTCCAAAGTAAAACAGATGCAGAGCAAGATCTGTTCATAGTTACAGAAATTAGAAAGAAAAACTGGTATGAAAGATATAGATGGTTCTTTACAACTGATGGATATCTTACCATTGGTGGTAGAGATGCTGCATCAAATTCAGCAGTAATTAGAAAACATTTAGATAAAAATGACAAAGTATTTCATGCTGATATTTTTGGTTCGCCATTTTTTATTGTAAAAGATGCAGAAAATGCACCTGATACAACTATGAATGAAATTGCACATGCTACGGTTTGTTTCAGTAGAGCGTGGAGGGAAGGACTGTATGGTGTAAGCGCATATTGGGTGCATCCTGAACAAATAAAAAAATCAGCTCCAAGTGGAGAATTTCTACCAAAGGGATCATTCACCATAGAGGGACAAAGAAATTTCATCAAATCAGAGACACTACGACTGGCAGTTGGAATTATGCCAATTGATGATGATTATATCTTGACATGCGGCCCTCCAGAACCAATCAAAAAGAAATCTCTATGCTATGCAATAATTGAACCACATGGGTCAGAGATGGCGGAATGTGCCAAAAAAATACGAATAGAATTTTCTAAAATGTTTGAGGATATTACAAGAAAAATAAACATTGATGAATTTGTTCGTGCATTACCAGCTGGTAAGAGTCAGATAGTAGAAGTAAAGATGGGAGATTCACAGAATCAAAATCTTATTGATAGTGAATTTGATTAGATTCAGTATCTAAAGAAATCATCATTCCATTTTTAATTGAATTAAATTCCTCATCACTGATTGTAATCATTGGAATGTTTGCCAATGCACATCCAGTAGCTACTGTAAGATCTGCTTTTTTACAAATCATTGCAAGCGGTGCTGTTTCATTTGATTTTATTGAATAAATGGTATATGCACCAACACTACTTCCAACACCTGATGGAAAAACAAGAACTGTATCTTTCATTGATTTTTGATACAAATCATGATTTTTGTCACTAATAATTCCAGTTTTTTTATCAACTGTACCTAAAAAATTAATTGGATTTTCAGATTTTAAAACAATTCCATCTATTTTTCCTGAAACTAGAACTTTCATCTTGTCTCATCTTCAACTATTTGTAATAGGGGTTTTAGATTTACATCTACACCATTAGAATTTTTAAGATAAAATGCACCTTTGATACTATTAGTTGTAACTGCATCAACACTGTCTTTACTTATCAATGGGGATAAACATGTGCAACAATCAGCTAGAATCTCACAACCTGCACGTTCAAGTTCAGCGGTATATCCAATTTTTGTTGATTGTTCTTTTACGGTTCTAGGCATAAACACCATACATCTTTTCTGAAAAGAACGACCCTTTAATTTTCCAGCAAGATCAGATATTTCATCTAGTCCTAGTTGAGGGCTACCAAGTGTAATGATGTCACCTTTTTCTGCAGTGTTTAGTTCATCGTGAACATTTTGCATCTCTTTTTCATCAAAATCTATTTTTTCACAATCAGATTCACCTTTTCCAAAAATAAATTTAGCACAAGTTCCAGATGTTCCCATTCCGCCACACATTGCTTTGGTTTGTCGTTTATCCATCTCTCCTATTCCTGAAATATTTACAGATGTATCTCCAACTTTACCTGCAAAAAATCCAAGCATTCCATATGTCAATTCATTTGGATTATTCACTTTCATTCTAATTGTAATATTTGGGGAATCTTCTTTTCTTAATGAGGAGTATGGGCTTTTTCCAATAATTGCACTAGCTAGTGCACTAAATGCACTTTCTTTGTTTGTTTTTAGATTATCAAATGAATTTGCATGAATTGCTGCATTACTTTCTGCAAATGCAACTTGAGTTCCATCTTTTGGAATATCAAATATTTCATAAGGAATACATGAAAAAGATGGAATAACGCCCATTGTTTCATATGAATTTCTAATTGAAAGTTGCTTTGAGATAAAATTCTCATCCAAGCCATAATTTTTTACATTATCAATATCAAATCCCATTGGATTCAAAGTAGTTTTTACTTTAACTCGTGCATTTTTGCTAATATCAGATAGTAATTCTTCTCCTGCATCACCGATTGTATTGTAATTTACTCCTGAAAGATGTGCCCATTCTATTGGAACCAGTTTTTCAGCGTCAGTAGCCTCACCAGTTGCAACTAGAATCCTATAGGCTGTCTGTAAAATTTCTCCCTGTTCACCTTTTAATGCAGATTCTTCATCTTTAGTTAATTCCAACAGAATTCTTTTGTTATTACAGTTATAATACTTGTACGCAGTTTTTCAGTTGGAAATGCAAAAAATACTTTTTGGAATGACAAAGACTATGAATGCAGTAAAGCCTCCAAGAATAACTGCACTAAGAGATCTTCACGATGCAGAAACTGGCCCATTCAGTATTTTAATTGGAACCATACTATCTGCAAGAACTAAAGATGAAGCTACTACAAAAGCTGTTAAGGAATTATTTTCAATATACAAAAATCCTAGACAATTATCAAATGCAAAAGTTAAGGATGTTGAAAAAATAATTAAATCAATTGGGTTCTTTCATGTAAAATCTAAAAGGATTATTGAAGTGGCAAAAATTATTGATAAAAAATACAAAGGTAAAGTTCCAGATGACCTAGATACTTTGGTACAGTTACCAGGTGTTGGTAGAAAGACTGCAAACTGTGTTTTAGTTTATGCATTTGAAAAACCAGCAATTCCAGTTGACATTCATGTTCATAGAATTTCAAACAGACTAGGTTTAGTTGAAACAAAAAATCCTGAAGAAACAGAACAAGAATTAATGAAGAAAATTAAAAAGAAATATTGGATTGATATTAATGATACATTTGTAATGTATGGTCAAAATATTTGCAAACCAATTTCACCAATGTGCGATGTATGTCAGATTAAAAAAAGTTGTAAATTTTATAAATCTAAGAACGCTTCTTAGTTACAAATAATATAGCAACTATAATTCCCATACCTGCTGCAACATAAAATGGATATAATGCAAATATGTTCTTTGCAGGATCACCTGATAGAAATTCAACAATCATACTACCAGAACTCACTGCAGGTGGATCCGTAGAGCCTGCCATTCCATGAACAGAATAAGAGTGAACAGCAAATTGACCAATATCCAGATTTGTAACTACAATTCTAGCCCCGTTATTGACAGTTAGTCCTGCTCTATCAGTATAAGATATGATAGATTTTGCTTGTGGATACCATCCTCTGTCTAAATCGCTATGAACTACAATGTAACCTTCTTTTGGAGTTTGAACTGCAACCCAAAACTTGTTGTCAGGTTCTGGCCCCATTCCAACTTCAATAAATTCATCCTGTGTCTCTTGATCATATAGTCTAAGAACTGCATTTCCTTCTGGATTTGCATAAACTAGATTGTTATCAATTGTTACTTGCCAACTAACAGCATGAACATCATCTAAAACTCTAATTGGTGCTTCTCGTAATACTGTGTTAAATTCATCTGAAGGAATTTCTAATGTGTCAATGATTAATGATGGATTCTTTGTTTCCTGAGCAAAAGCAGGTGTGACAAAAATTCCAGCAAGTAAGATTATTGCAAAGAGATACTTCACAAGCTAGAGCAAATTTGATTGAATAAAAATCTAATCAACAAATGGTTTTGGATGATCCAAAATTACTTTTGCAACTTCTGGTCTTAGAATGAATTCTGATGGTGCCTGACCATTTTGAATCATTTCTCTTAATGCAGTTCCACTGATTTGCTCTTTAACATCATTGTCATGTGGACATGCCTTTGGAGTAGTGTATGTAAGACATTTTCTACAATAGAAGAATGGTGGGAAGAATACCGGAGAAATTTCTAACTCTGGATAATCATCAAAGATTTTTTGTGCTGCCATTGGATCATAGAACTTTCCAACACCTGCATGATCACGTCCTATGATGATATGTGTGCAACCATAGTTTTGTCTCATAATTGCATGATGAATTGCTTCTTTTGGACCGGCATACTTCATTTGTGTATGTAATGTTCCAAGTTTGCATCTATTTTCAGGATAGTATGATTTTATCATAGTTTCATAGCATTTTACAATAACTTCATCTACAAAGTCACCAGACTTTTTCTTGCCAATTACTGGGTTTACAAATACACCATCTCGTGTAGTAATTGATGTTTTTTGTAACATTTCGTGTGCTACATGTGGTGGATTTCTAGTTTGAAATGCACAAATGGTTTTCCATCCTGCTTTTGCAAAGGCTTCACGTGTTTGAGTTGGTGTTAATCTATTTTTTCTAATTTCTGTATCATTTGGTCTTTGAATATAATCAATTTTTCCGCCAACCAAGTAATCTTTCATCGACATTGTATATGCAACCCCTGGATGTGCTGAATCAGTAGTGCCATAGACTCCTTGAGCTGTTTTTTCTTTATCAAAAGAATATGTCTCATCAACATGTAATACTGCAACTCCAATGCCGTCTGGATTTTTCAATAAAACATCTCCTGCTTCTTTCATTTTCTTAGCAGTTTCTTCATCTACATCAAGTACAATTGGAATGGTCCAAGCTAAATCATTAGTTAATCTTCCACGGGATACAACACTCTCAAAGTCTTTTTGTCCTAGAAATCCCTCTAGAGGGCTAAAGATTCCATCTGCAATATTTTCAACATCATTTGCAAGATCTTCAGTAATTGAAATTGAGAATAATCCTGTAGGATCAGTTTTGATAATTCTGTTAACTAGTATTCCACCATGTGGTTTGATTGTGCTGTTTTCTGACATGATAAATTCTCTATCAAGGGTCTATATGAAGGCCACACTCTTTATTTCCTTCTTGTTCCCACCACCATCTTCCTGCTCGAATATCTTCTCCAGGTTTAATTGCACGAGTACATGGCTCACAACCAATACTTGGAAATCCTTTGTCAAGAAGACTGTTGTATGGTAAATTATTTTTTTTAATATATTCCTGAATCTGTTCCCAAGTCCAATCTATAATTGGATTTATTTTTAAAATTCCTCCATGTCCATGATCTAGTTGAAATATTGTCACATTGGTTCTGTTTGTGGTCTGATCGCGTCTTAATCCAGTTATCCAACCATCCAAAGTGCTTAACATTTTGTTCATTGGATGAACCTTACGAATTTCACAACAGAGTTTTCTATTCTCAATACTTTCATAGAATAGATTCATTCCTTTTTCTAAAACCATTTCTTCAACTTCTTTTGTATCTGGAAACAATACTTCAACAGAAATATTGTATTTTTTACTAACAATATCTATAATGTCATAGGTTTCTTGTGGTAATCGTCCTGTATCAAGTGTAAAGAATCGAAATTTAGGATTAATTTTTAGCATAATATCCATAACTACTGCATCTTCAGCTCCAAAGCTTGAGGCTTTTGCAACTTTTGGGTGAAGATTCTCTGAAACCCATTGTAATGCTTCCTCAGTAGTTTTAATTTTTGAGTTTAAATCGTCTACTTGTTCTTGTGTGAATTTTGTCACATTTTCACTTAGATTATTTGTTTTATATTGATTACCCGAATTATTATCCTAAATTATAAACAAGTATAATTCAAAATAGAAATTATGGATGAAATATCTTATGTTGTAGTTTTCCCAACAATATTTTCAAAAAATAAAATTCCACAATTGATCTCAAATATCAAAAAAATTCTTAAAATAAAAAATCAGGAATTCAAGTCTGTTAAGCGTGATGGAGACGTAATTCTTGTTGATGCAAATGATCCTGTGTTTGCATCATCTGCAATAAATTTACTTTTTGGAATTGAAAAAATAGCTATATCAAGAAAAATTAAAAATGATTTTCAAAATATTATTTCTGAAATAACATCCATTGGGGGGAATTTGCTCTTAAAGGGAGAAAAATTTCTTGTTAAAGTAGAGGGAATTTCAAAAGGATTTGTAGTTAAAGATGTAGAAATTGCTGCAACATCAAACATAATTGAAAAGAAAGTAAAACTAGGAGCCTATCCAGGAACAGATGAAAATTATGATAAACTATTGTATACATATCTCACAAAAAATAATGCATACATCTGCATATTTTCAGATAAAGGGAAAGGTGGAATTCCATATCAATCACAAAATGAAAAAACAATTTGTGCAGTATATGATGAAATTTCAGCAGTTTCTTGCTTTGAGACAATTAAACAAGGTTATGATACAAAAATTATAGTCTGCTATAGACAAAAATCTGAATTGATGAATCTTGCAAAAATTATTAATCAAATAATTCCAAGATTAGTACAAGACAAAATCGAACTTGAATTTTTACAACTTAAAATGAGTCCAAACGGAATTAAAAATTATTTAATTTATGTAAATTCAATATTAGAAATATTATTGCAATATTCTAACAATCGTATATCATTAGCATTATCTCCATTAATTTATTCTTCAAATTTTATTGATAATTCATTAAAGATAGTATTTGAAAAAAAGAAAATTCCAATTTTACCACTTGCTGGAGTTGATTCTAACTTGTTTATTGAAGCTAAAGAGATAGGCCTTGAAAGAAATATCAAGAAATTAGAAAAAATGGTCACAATCTCTACTAATGAAATTCCTTCTTTTTCAAAAAAAGAAGTTGAATCTGCATTAAAATCAAAAAAAGTTATCAATATTCAGATAGGCCCCAACAATGTTCATGATATTTTAGATTCCCTTGAAAATCACTGAGAATTTAAACAGCAAATCTAATTTCATATCATGCTCAAAATAGGAGAATTCATCTATCCGTGGGGAAGCGGTCATTATTCTCGAATGATGAGACTAAATGACGTTCTAGGAGAACATATCAAAGAAAAATTTGAAGTTCATTTTTCTAGTAAAGATCATGTTTATGAAAAATTATTAAAAAAATTCCCTGACCAAAAAGAAAAAATTCATGAAATTTTGATGCCAACTCCAATTGATGGAAAGTTTGGTCCTAGTGTTTCAAAATCATTAATGAATTTATTGTTACCAATTTCAAAAAACCCATCACTAGTTAGACAAATTACAAATTACTTGAGAGAAGAAAGAAAACTATACAATAAAGAAAAATTTGATCTTGTAATTAACGACGGCGATATGGGTTCAAACATTTTAGCAAAAAATAGAAACATACCTAGTTTGTTTGTAACAAATCAATTTAGGCCAAAACTATACAATTCAAGATCATTTCTTTATCCGTCATTAATTTTTGTTGCAAAACAAATTGCTAAAGCATCAAAAATACTTGTGGCAGATTCGCCACCTCCATATACAATGTGTGAATATAATCTAAATTTTATCAAAGAAGTAGAAGAGAAAATTGTCTATGTAGGACATTTTACAAACAGTAAACAAATCAAAAAAGAAGATGTCTCAGATCTTGAAAAATTAGTGCAAGACAATGAATTTGGTTATTGGATGAGAACAGGAAACAAATCAACTAATGATGGAACTGGTCAAAGATATGAAGAAGTATTTCATCAAGATGAGATGAAAAAAGAGAAAAGAATAATCTCACATGCAAGAAATGATTCCAATATAGATACAGTGTTAGGAAAAGATGGAAAAAAATATTCTGTAAAAGAAGCTTTGGATAAAAAAATAGATTGGATACAAATTGATATTGGTTTTCTTTCAGAGCAAGAAAAAGATACAATTCTAAATTTGTGCAAATATACTGTTGTAAATGGTTCTCACACGGTAATGGGTGAAATCATGGGAGGAAAATCAAAACCAATAATTGGAATTCCAATTTATGATGAACATACAAACAACATCAGATGGGCTGAAGAAAAGAACCTAGGCGTGTTGGCCATTAAAACAAGCCAAGTGACTAAAGGAATATCCAAAATTAAAGAAAATTATGAAGAATTTCAAGATAGTTTGAATGAGTTTTCAAAGAATTTTGTTCCTAGTGGGGCAGAAAATTCAGCAAAAATTGCTGCCCAAATATTAGAAGAAAAGAGATAATAGATTATTTTGATGATTTTGTTCATCTGGCACGCGGGATTTCGATGGGCGAACGGACCGCAAGGGATGATGAAAAAATCCGCGTGTCGGATAATATCGATCAACAAAGATTGTGGGAACGCTTTTATGGAAAAAATTAAGCCAAATCAACAGTGCCTAACTGTCCTGAATGTACATCACGAGAGAAAAAGAAAATAGAAACAAAGTATGTGGAGGATTTCCCAGAAGAGGAAGACAGAAGCAGAGATGCATTATTCAAATTATTTGATGAAATTGATATCCCAATGAAAATGGATGAAAAAAACAGAAGACATTTCATTTGTAAACGATGTGGATTATACGCAACAAGAGAAGAAGTTTCAGATATTAGATTCAAGTTAAATCAAAGAGAAAGAACACGTGATGACAAACATGATGACTATCTAGAATGGTGGTCAAAAAGTAAAAAAGAAAAAGCAGAAAGTTAGAGTGGTTTACCATGGTAAAAAAGAAAGAAGATGAAATTCCAGAATGGGTTACTGATGAAATTCAAAATGCAAAATTTAAGAAACCTGAAGAGATAAAATCATCAGGGTATATTCTAGAATTCTATTATGAAGACAATAAAGTAGATATTCAATTGTATGATGCAGTAGAAGATGGTAGACATATTGTAACTATGGATGTTGCAAAAGATATCAAAATTGATGATTTGCTAAAAGGTGAAGTTTATGAATTTGTTTTTGATCAACATAAAGCCCCAATAAGTAAAAAAGTATCAGAATTCCTAGAAAAAGAAAAAGAAATAGAAATGAAAGCAATTTATCAATTTGAATTAAAATCACTAGAACTCTTAGAGGTAGGCTCTAGTGAATCTGCAAAAGAAGATTTAGAAGAATAAAATTAGTCTTTTTTCATAGAATCTAATTGTTTTTTGAAAGCCTTACCTAAGATTGGATTGATAAAGTATGGAAATGTGTTTTTCAACCATACTGCACCTCGTACTACAGACGGTACTATGATTTCTAATCTAGGGGAATTTGCTGCTTTTAGGATTCTTTTTGCTACAGTTTTAGAGCTAAGTGAAGTTGGAGAAAATTTTGGCATTTTTTCAAATGAAGGATGATCAAAGAAGTTGGTTCTAACCATAATAGGACTGACAACAGTAATTCCAACCCCAGTGTTTTTTAATTCATGTTTAAGACCTTCTGAAAAACCCAACATTGCA
>DAOWGL010000181.1 GCA_030637455.1 Candidatus Nitrosopumilus sp.
CCACAGAACCAAAATAAAAGCCTTCATTCATTCCAAAAGGATCATAGATTCCTATCAATGCAGTTGGGGAATCCATTGCTGAAACTAGTCCAGTGATTTTAACTACATCTTTGTCTGTGTATTGTTTTTCTTCTGTGTATAGTAAAATAATCTCAGGTTCCACAATTTCTTCAATTATAATTTCAGGCTCAGAAAATAGCCCTTCTACCACAAAATAATGATTTTCAGAAATTCCCCCATAATCAAGTTTGACTAAATATTCACCAGTTTTTTCATAAAATGGAGAATCAAGTAAAATAGTTTTATCAAATGTTTTTTCAGATGAAATTTCTAAATTATTTGCAGATAAGATTTTTCCATCAGGGTCATAGATACTCATAGCAATTACAGGCATTCTAATCTCTTGAATTTCACCTGAAATGATTAATGAATCACCAAAATCATAAAATTCCTTGTCAAAATTTACAATTAATGAATCTGCAAAAACCTCTGTGAAAATCACAGAAGAGAATACGGCTAACACTAAGGTAACTCCTAATACAATTCCTAACACAAGGGTAAAAACGTAAATTTCTATTTAATAATCACGTAGAAATTATTCTTTTCAGGGAATAGTGATCAAAGTGGACATTAACGGAGACATTGCTGTTGGATCATTAATTGAATTCCAAACAAAAGTTTCTATTTCATAAATTCCAGATTTTTTTGGAATCCATGATTGAGAAACATCTAGAGTCTGCAGAGGGGAAAGTTCACCCTGAATCCATGATAAAGATTCAACAATATTTTCATCATTTTTGACTTGGAACATGTAAACAAATTTTTGATTAAAATCATGATCATTTGAGATAGTTCCGACTATTTGCATTTGTGAATTTGCTGAAAAAGATTGTAAAGAATTTCCAAGTCCATCAGAGAAAGTTATTGGTAAATTTTTAATTCGTTGTATTGGAGGAATGGATGAATCAACTGTTGCACTAGTTTCAATTGGTAAATTATCTGATTTTGAGTAGGGTTTTGGAAGAGTATAGTCATCGTATTTGGCAAATATTTCATCTCCAGGAATAGAATAAAGCCTATTTCCACTGGATGGAGAGTTCTGAGATAATGAAACTGTTGCAATAAAAGATCCTGAACTTTCAGATGTTTCTACAGCATTAACCTCAATTCCTGCAACATCAGAATCAGAAAAAATTTGTATTGGTAAATTATCTAGTGCTTCAGGATTTAGATTCATATCAACATCAACTACACGAACTATTGCAGATTTTTCCAAGTAGAAAAGATCTTCAATAAAATTAATTGTTCCAATATTCCAACTAACTGGAACTGACTCAACTAATACAACTCCATCTGCAAATTCAAATGAAATAGTAATTGCAGAGTCTCTATCAACTTCTAAAAATCCACTAGTAGGACCATTTCCAATAGTTCTAGGAGTTGTATCAAAATCCCCATCACCATCAGCATCATGAGTAAAACCTGTAAGAATAACTTCTGCAGTAAAAATGCCAGAATTTACATCAGTTTCAGTAAATCTATACGGCTCTAGAGAATGCTCAGATGTAGCAATTTTAATTGGATGTTCACTAGTTTCACCAATTGAATCAATCAAATGTCTATCAGTATTCCAGCTAGGAGATATGATAGTTATTTTCATTTTGTCAGTCCAAGAATAAACTGGCTTGTCTGTAAAAATTGGAGAGTATGGATCATTGTAATCCGGAGCAGTTTGCCCAAATGCTGGAAGTAATAACAAAGAGAAAAATAAAATCTGAAACATGTTAAAAATTATGATTTATTGAATTTATTGTTTGATGAATAAAATTTCTAAGATTCTTCTTCAGGTAAGGATACTGCCAAAAGATTATCTCCACGAAGTAGAATTTTTCCTAATTGCTCATGTTTTTCTTCTGTAATATCTTCAGCGGTTTCTAGTGTTAAATTCATGTGAATATCAAAATTTTGGAGGACACCTTGAAGGGTTTTGTCATTTCTCAATCGAAGTAAAACAACTTTGCCTTTGCTGTTAGCCATTAATGTTGAAATTTCATCTGCCATAATTCTTACTCAGTTTTCTTGGTCTTCTTGCTCACTTGCATGTATAGGTCAACAGTACCACTTCCAATTGGAATGTTACTTCCGACAATAACGTTTTCAGTAATACCCTTGAGTTGTTCAACTTCACCTTGTAGTGCAGCATGTGCAATTGTTGGAACTGTGATTTCGAATGCGGCCCTTGCAAGAACACTGTCTTTGGTACCTGCAATTCCGTGTCTACCAATTTGTTGCATGTAACCTCTAGAGCACATCAAATCAGATACCAGCATAATGTATCTATTATCAACTTCTAATCCTTGGTCACCCAAAGTATGATTAAGTTCAGCAATCAATGAATTTCTTGCAGCCTCAATTCCCAAGGTTCCTGCAATTTCAAAGACATTGTTAGTTCTAACATTCTTTTTGTCAATGCCTTTGACTTCAAGTACTTTGGCAACGTTAGAACCAGTTGTTTGGATAACCCATTCATCATCTTTTTGAACTAGAGTAACTCGTTCAACATCTGGAACTCCTTTAACAGTAGTGTTAAGAACTTTATTTCTAATTGCAATTGCAATTGCAGTATCAGCTTCATCTACTAAATTCAAAGTAATTAATTCGCCTACAATTTCCATCTTGAATTTTTTATTGGATGAAAGTGCTGCTTCTACTTCAGCCATAGAGCATCCTCTTTCTTTTAGTCTGTTAGGACTCATAATTAATTTGATATTTGTAGAGTAATCTGTTTCAGTATCAACAATCAATGCACTTACCTTAGTTTGTAATACGTTTCGTGCAACTTCAATTGCTTTTTCTCGAGATTTCTTTGATTCCTCATCAAGGTAAATATCCATAGTTGGAGTTACAGGTTTCTTTCTTGCATCAACTAATTCAATTAATCTTGGAAGACCCAAGGTTACGTTTCTTTCTTTAATTCCTGCAAAGTGGAAAGTTCTCAAAGTCATCTGAGTACCAGGTTCACCGATTGATTGTGCTGTAACAATTCCGACTGCTTGACCAGGTTCTACTTGGGCTTTGTTGTAAAGTGAAAGTCCTTTCTTACATACTGCTTCAACACCAGATTTACTCAAGTTGGATTTGTGTAAAGCATCAGTTAGAAGACTAGTTAATCTTGGATTAAATATTTTGGTGTATTTTTTGGCTAATGTATCAATCTCGTCTTTAGTTGCTTTCTTTCCAGAATCAATAATGGTTTGGGATTCTGCCAATCTACTTGCATTGAATGCTTCACCGTGATCACTTTTTTGCACATCGATTCCATCTTCACCGTATAGGAATTGAACAATGTGTCCGTGTGGATCCCTTACAGTTCCATCATATTCTAATCTAATGTGTTCTAATGCGTTAATCAATCTACGCTGCATGTAACCACTTTGTTGTGTTCTAACTGCAGTATCTACTAGTCCTTCACGTCCACCCATTGCGTGGAAGAAGAATTCTAAAGCTGTAAGACCTGTTCTGTAATTTGATTTTACAAATCCATGTGCATCAGGATTACTATCATGTTCTTGATAGTGTGTTAATGCACGATTACTATAACCATAACTCATTCTATTTCCTCTTCTTGATTGTTGGCCTAATGCACCTGCCATCTGACCTACGTTAAGTGCTGAACCTCTGGCACCAGTGGTAGCCATAATTTTTCCAGCGTTACTATCATCTAGAGAATCATTTGCAGTAGCTCCTGCCTTTTCTCTTGCTTTACCTAATTCATTGACAATGTATGCCTCTAAGGCTTCTTCTGCCTTCATACCTCTTGTTAGTTTTAGAGTTCCTTTTTCATATTGAGAAGTTAAATCAGATACAGTATCATAAGTTCCTTGAATGTCATCTAGGATTTGTTGTACGTTCTTTTCTGGAACTTCAAGATCACCATATCCATAACTGAAACCATAATGAGTGATGAATTGTTTTACCATAATTAGAATAGAGTTTAAGAAAGTCTTACCAGCTGCATTTCCATAGTCTTTTGTAATTCTGTGTAAGACACTTTCAGGTTCCTCAGCACCAATTGATGTTTTGTCAATTACACCGCTGATTAATTCGCCGTTTTTAATTACAACATCTTTTTCTGGACCTTTTGTTCCCTTTGACCATTTTGATGTAAGAACATAGTTGAAGTCGTTTGGAAGGAATAATGAGAATAATTGTTTTCCAGTATATGCAGGGCCATCTTTTGTTTTGGTTCCAGGTTTTGGAAGTGCATCAGTGTAACCACCAAGCATTGCATAGTTTGAAAATTCTTGAATTGATAGTATAGTATCATCTTTAGTTAGAAGATATGCACCAGTTACAAAGTCTCTTAGTGCTCCAATAATTGGACCACCATATCTTGGAGAAATTAATTGGTCTTGAACTCTCATCAAAAGAATTGCTTCTGCTCTTGCTTCCTCACTTTGAGGAACGTGAAGGTTCATCTCATCACCATCAAAGTCTGCGTTGTATGGTGGACATACAGATGGGTGTAATCGGAATGTTTTACCTGGAAGTACTCTCACATAGTGAGCCATAATGGACATCTGGTGAAGTGATGGTTGTCTGTTGAACATGACAATATCACCATCTGCAAGATGTCTTTCAATCAAATATCCAACCTCAAGGGTTTCAGCAATTGTAGAACGGTCTTCTACGAAATCTAATCTAATCTTTACACCATCTGGTCTTACGATATAGTTTACACCAGGATGTGTTTCAGGTCCATTGATTACTAATTTTCTCATTCTTTCAATATTCCATTCAGTAACAATTTCAGGAATAGTTAGTTTCATTGCAACTTGTTCAGGGACTCCAACTTCAGACAAATCCAAGTTAGGATCTGGTGAAATTACAGTTCTACTTGAAAAGTCAACTCTTTTTCCAGATAATGAACCTCTAAATCTTCCTTCTTTTCCTTTTAATCTTTGAGTTAAAGTTTTGAGTGGACGTCCAGAACGATGATGAGCTTGTGGAATTCCAGAAACCTCATTATGAAAGTATGTTGTAGAGTGATATTGTAACAAGTCAACCAAATCTTGAACAATTAGTGGCGGAGTACCTGCTTCTTTACTTTCCTTTAGTCTTTGATTAACTCTAATGATATCCACCATTTTGTGTGTCAAGTCATCTTCAGATCTAATTCCAGTTTCAAGAATAATTGAAGGTCTAACAGTTACTGGTGGAACAGGTAATGCTTGAAGGATAAACCATTCTGGTCTTGCAGTGATTGGATCATAATTTAGTAATGACAAATCTGCATCTAAGATTTGTGTAAATCGTTCTCTAATTGTAATTGGTAATAATCTATGTTCACCGATTTCAGTTTTCTCTACAAAGATTGTTGGTTTTGTAAAGACTAGCTCGTATTGTGTTTTTCCACAGTGAGGACATTCCTTTGCTTTTTTTGCTTTTTCTATAATTTGTTCAGGGATTCGTTTTTGTGAAACTACAGTGTAAGCTGCATGTTTGTCTTTAATTTTTTGGAATGCATTTAGATCATCTTGTGGAACTTTGAGTCTTGCACATGAACGACATGTGGATTGTAGTAATTTGTAGATGTTATCGATAAAAGCAATGTGTAAAATTGGTTCTGAAAGTTCAATATGTCCAAAGTGTCCAGGACATCTTGCAGCTGTATTTCCACATGTAAGACATTTTTGTCCAGGCTCAAGTGTTCCTAATCGTCCATCCATAAGACCCCCTTGAACTGGCATTCCATCTTCATCGTATGTTTCAGGAGCAGTGATTTCAGCTACGGAATATTTTCTAATTTCAGCTGGAGACCATACTGAAAATCGGATTCCATCGATTGCTTTAATTGCTTGAACAGACATTCTAGATTTTCTCCTTGATTAACAATCGTGGTGCAACGTTAAGACTTTGCATCTCTTGTAAGAGTAGTTTGAATGCATAAGCCACAGAAACAGAAGATACTTTGGCTTTATCTCCACAAACTCTGCAAACGTATTTTCTTTGTTTAACATCATGATATGCAACTAGTCCACATCTCTCACATACAAAAATATCAGATTTATCAGACTCGTCTAACAATCTATCTTTAAGAATCATTGAAGCACCATAAGCAATTAAACAATCTCTCTCCATTTCACCAAATCTTAATCCACCACCTCTTGCTCTTCCTTCAGTTGGTTGTTTGGTTAACATCTGAACTTGTCCACGAGCTCTTGCATGGATTTTATCTGCAACCATGTGGTGTAATTTTTGGTAATATACAACTCCGATGAAGACATCTACTGGGAATGGTTTTCCAGTTCTTCCATCATACATTGTTTCTTTACCAGAATATTCAAAACCATGTGCATCCATTACTTCTTTGACTTCAGGCATTTTTTCACCAACAAATGCAGAACCATCAAATCTTTTTCCACGTAATGCTGCTGCTTTACCACAGACAGATTCCATCATCATTCCAACTGTCATTCTTGAAGGGAATGCGTGCGGGTTAATCAAAACATCAGGAGACATTCCACTTGCAGTATATGGTAAATCTTCTGCTTTAGCTAAAATTCCTAGTACACCTTTTTGTCCATGTCTTGATGCAAATTTATCACCAATTTCAGGGATTCTCATATCTCTTGCTCTAATTTTGTACATTTTTCCACCTTCATTTGATTGAGTCATAACTACAGTGTCAATTACTCCAGTTTCAGATGGCCTTACACCGATTGAAGTATCTCGTCTGTATGGACCAGAAGATTCGAATTCTCTATACTCTTCCATAAATCTTGGAGGACTAGTTTTTCCAATCAAAATATCCCCACCTTTAACTGGAGATTCTGATGCAACTACACCGTCATCTTCAAGTAATCTGTAAGCACGTTCACCTTTGTAACCTCTAATGTTATCTTCAGCATTAGGAATTTCAAAACTATCACGCATTCCGCCAGGGTATTGTTTTGCTTCAGCATCATAAATTCTAAAGAAGAATGTTCTACCTAGACCTCTGTCAACTGATGATTGGCTCAATACAATAGCGTCTTCGATGTTGTAACCATCAAATGGCAATACTGCAACAACACAATTCTGGCCGGCAGGTCTATCTTCCAATCCCAAAAG
>DAOWGL010000034.1 GCA_030637455.1 Candidatus Nitrosopumilus sp.
AAATATGATGTTGGCGAATATCAAAAAGGAAGAATCCATGCCTTATCAGATGAAATTGAATTAGTGTTTGGAAAGAGTCGAGGAGATCAATCCTTACTTTCAGATTATTCGTAAATTTATCTTAATTTGACGTATTCGTAAGCACCCAATTTGTTATCAAAACAGAATTTAACTTTCTGAAAGTCTTTTCTGAATGCTTTAACTTTTGAAAGTATTTTCTTTGGATCTTTTTTATCAATTACAACTTGTTTTAGGTATGTAGCAATTTCTTGCATTTCATTTTTCTTCATACCTAATCGTGTAATCTCAGAAACACCTAATCTTATTCCACCTGGATGGAAATAGTTTCTTCCTGCTTTGATATCACCAGGAATTAATTGTCTGTTAACAATAATGTTTGCCTTTTCTAAATTAGCTTCTACCTTTCCACCATCAGAATAATCTAAAACATTAACTGCAATCTGATGTGATTCTGTAAAACCTCGACTTTCACCTAATACTTTGAATCCCATATCACTCAAGGCTTCTGCAAATATTTTGGCGTTTTTGATTACTTCGACTGCATAATCTTTTCCAAACTCTAAAGCTTCTGCAAACGCAACAGCTTTTCCAGCCATATGATGAATATGATGACTACTAGTAAGACCAGGGAAAGTTGCTTTTTTGATAACTTCTTCATGTTCGGTAGAACCTAAGACAAGTCCTCCTTGAGGACCAAACAAAGTCTTATGAGTACTCATAGTCATTGTATCTGCTCCTTCGCGTAAAGGATCTTGGAACTTTCCACCAGCAATTAATCCTGCAACATGAGCAGCATCATAATTGATATGCATATCATAACTTTTTAGAAAATCTGATAATTCTTTGACAGGATGAGGGAACAAGAATAATGAACCACCAAACATTGCCATTTTCGGAACACGATTTTGTTTTTTGAGATCTTTTACTTTTTGTTTAGTTTTATCTACATCAATTGTCATTTCTTCAGCATTAAATGGATAGAATTCTATTTCTAATCCATGAACTAATCCTGCAGTTCCAGAATGTTCCTTCTTGCCATGTGAGATATGTCCACCTGCTGGAATCGATGGTGCCAACATAATGTCTCCAGGATTTGTAAATGCAGAATAAATTGCCAAATTTGCAACTACTCCTGAAATTGGTCTAACATCAGCAAATTTTGCTTTGTATAATTTTTTAGCTAATTTCATACATTCAAACTCTACCTCGTCAATGTAGGTACAACCAGCATAGACTCTTTCTCCAGGCCATCCTTCTGCATATCTATTTCCAAAATCAGAAATTATTGCTTCTCTGACTGCTGGACTAGGAATATTTTCACTTGCAATTAATGGAATTGAGTTTTCAAACCATTTGTGATGTTCTTTTAAATTTGTAAATATTTTATCATAAGATTCTTTATTCTGGGATTTTGCCATATTCTACATCTTGATTTTCCCAATTTAAAAACACCGATGTGATTTTAAAATCCTCGATCTTGATCTGGAAGGTATAAAAGGGGAATCGGGAGTTTTGGCATCTATGGGAATGCAGGCAACTTCAAAAGGTAATATGCCAGTTGTTTTGCTAAAAGAGGGCGGTACTGAAACTAAAGGACGAGAAGCCCAAAAAAATAACATTGCAGCAGCCAAAATTGTTGCTGAAATTGTTCATACTAGCCTTGGTCCAAGAGGCATGGATAAAATGCTAGTTGATTCCTTAGGCGACGTTACAATTACAAATGATGGTGCTACTATTCTAAAAGAAATTGATGTTCAACATCCAGCAGCAAAAATGCTAGTTGAAATCTCAAAAACTACTGATAATGAAGTAGGAGATGGTACAACTTCTGCTGTTATATTAGCAGGTGCATTACTTTCACAAGCTGAATCGTTAATTGATCAAGATGTACATCCAACAATTATTGTAGATGGATATAGAAAAGCTGCAAGAAAAGCAAAAGAATACCTTGAAGATATTGCAGACACAATTACAGCTAATGATAAAAATATTTTAAATAAAATTGCAAAAACTTCAATGCAAACTAAACTAGTTAGAAAAGATTCTGATTTACTAGCAGATATTATTGTAAAATCTGTACTTGCTGTTTCAGATAAAACTGGTGATACTTTTGATGTTGATATTGATGATATTAAAGTAGAAAAGAAAGCAGGCGGATCTATCAAAGATTCAACTATTATTCAAGGCATTGTTCTTGATAAAGAAATTGTTCATGGAGGAATGCCAAGAAAAATTACCGATGCTAAAATTGCATTAATCAACACTGCATTAGAAATTAGTAAAACTGAAACTGATGCTAAAATTAACATTTCAAATCCTCAACAACTAAAATCATTTTTAGATGAAGAAAATAGAATGCTAAAAACAATGGTTGACAAGGTAATTGGTTCTGGTGCTAATGTAGTATTATGTCAAAAAGGATTAGATGATATGGCTCAACACTATCTTGCAAAAGCTGGTATTATTGCCGTTAGAAGAATTAAAGAAAGTGATCTTACTAAACTTGCAAAAGCAACAGGAGCTAGAATAGTTACTAATCTTGATGATCTCTTTGAAAAAGATCTTGGTATTGCTGAAAATGTAGAAGAAAGAAAAATTGAAGAGGACAAATGGGTATTTGTTGAAGGATGTAAACATCCAAAATCAGTAACATTACTTCTTCGTGCAGGCTCACAAAGAGTAGTAGATGAGGTAGAACGTTCTGTTCATGATGCTTTGATGGTCGTAAAAGATGTAATTTTAAAACCTCAAATTGTTGCCGGTGGCGGTGCCCCTGAAACATTTGCAGCTACCAAAATTCGTGGTTGGTCTAAATCTTTAGAAGGTAGAGAACAACTTGCAGCAGAAAAATTTGCTGATGCATTAGAAGAAATTCCAATGGCACTTGCTGATAACGCTGGAATGGATCCAATTGATACTCTTACACTTTTACGTTCTAAACAACAGAAAGGTGAAAAATGGACTGGAATTGATGTAATGAAAGCAAAGATTGGTAATATGAAATCAAGTGATATTATTGAACCACTTGCAGTTAAACTACAAATTGTTTCAGCAGCTGCAGAAGCTGCATGTATGATTCTTAGAATTGATGATGTTATAGCTACTCAAAAATCTGCAGGTGGACCTCCTGGTGGAGAAGGCGGAATGCCTGGAATGCCACCTGGAATGGGTGGTATGGGTGGAATGCCACCTGGAATGGGTGGTATGCCTGACATGGGCGGAATGATGTAAATCATTTTGAAATCTTTTCAAACCTTTAATTGCTAAATCTATTTACGAAAAATATTGAATCAAACAACATCTAAAGCGCTTACTGGATTCAAGTACATTTACTTAATTGCATTTTTTGCATTACTTGCAGGATTATTTCATCCACTTATCACTAACACTAGTTTTGATGGAGTGATTAGTGGAGTATTGGTATTGTTTGTAGGTCTTGCAGGTGGGGTTTTACTATACAGAGCTGCAACATCTGAAAGCAAAAGAGTAATTTTTCTAGGAAGCGGATTTACTTTAATGGCTATTTCATTATTCTATATTTTTCAACTTACTGGAAGAGCTTAAACATCAAAGTAGAGATAAAATTCGTGTGGGTGTGGTCTAATGGCTATCTCACGTTGGTCTCTTCTTTCTAATTCTATAATTTTATCAATTACATCATTTGTGAAAATTGTGTTAAGATATTTTCTATCACTTTCTAACTCATCTAATGCTTCCCCAAGACTTTTTGGAAGAACACCAATTCCTCTCTTTGCTCTATCAGATTTTGTCATCTTGAAGATATCATCACGAACTTCAGGTCCTGGGTCCATCTTTTTCTTTACTCCATCCATTCCTGCTGCAGTTACTGCTGCAAACACAAGATATGGATTTGATGAAGGATCAGGTGCTCTAAATTCAAGCCTTTTAAGATTAGCATAATTTTTCCCTTTGAGATGTTTTGGAACTCTGACTATTGCAGAACGGTTTCCAGAACTCCATGCAATGTATGCTGGAGCTTCATATCCTGGAACTAATCTGTGATATGAATTAGTTGTAGGATTACAAATAGCAGATAATGATTTTGCATGGTTAATGATACCGCCACAAAAGTATCGTCCAAGTTGACTTAATTCAATTTCATCATCTGAATCATAAAATGCATTTTCTAGTCCTTTCCATAAACTAACATTAACATGCATACCAGAACCAGAATCCATTGCTATTGGTTTTGGCATCATTGTTGCAACTTTGCCATATTTTTGTGCAACATTTCTAATAACAAATTTGTATGATTGTGCAGCGTCTGCAGCATTTGTCATGCTATCATATTTGATATCAATTTCACATTGACCTGCTGTTGCTACTTCGTGATGATGGTTATCACATAAAATTCCAAAATTCTTATTGAGAATATTTACACATTCATTTCTATATGGTGTAAGAGTATCTGCTGGAGTACTTGGGTAATATCCCTCTTGTAATCCCATAGGATAACCATCACCTGATTGATTCCATGGAGCTTCTTTTGATTCAATAGAATATGATTGACCTTTGTAAGGAGTTAGAACATCCCAATGTACTTTATCAAATACAAAGAATTCAACTTCTGGACCCCAAGCACTACTATCGTAACCTTGAGTTTTGAGATATTCTTCAGCTTTTTGGGAAATTCCTCTTGGGTCTCTTGATAACCGCCCTCTATCTTCACCCCAATAGACATCACATAGTAGTCTAGCAGTTTTATTTTCAGTCATCCAAGGAATAATTGCAAATGTATTTGGATCAGGTTTTAAAAGTAAATCTGAATCATTAATGTCGGCAAATCCAATAATAGATGAACCATCTAATTTTGGTAATCCATCTCTCATTTGTTCTGGAGTGAAGGTATTTGCTGAAATTGTAGTATGATGAAAATGACCTGTAAGACCTGTAAATTGTAAATCAATAAACTGAATACCTTCATGTTGGATTCTTGAAAAAACTTCGTCAGAGGAATATCCTATTGGAATTGCTTTACCGTGGCTGACTTTATATGGCAATTTATACTTCAATCAAACACAAATACATCAGCCATTTAAGGATTAGGTAAGACATGTCAGAATCAAATCAAGTTGATATCAACTCTTTACATCATATAGTATTACGTGAAATTGAAGATGATTCAATTTCAGAAATTGATCCTAACTTTTACAGAAATCTAGCTGATTTCATTGGAAATTTACAGAAACAAGAATTTGATGGAGTAGAAAATAAAATTAAAGATACTATGGTAGAGATGGTGACAGAATTAACATCATTATTAATAGAAATTAGACTAGATAAAATTTCAAAAAATTCTGATTTAGAAATAAGTTATTTACTAGATGAAGAAAAATTCATTCTTGATTCACAAGAGGATCAGAAAGAAAGAATAGAAATGATCGTATCGGCAACAATTAATGGAAAATCAAAATTCTTAGAATCATTAGCTCAAAATCACAAAACAAAAAAAATTGTTATTCGTTTCCTACATGAAGTAGATGAAATTGTTGGTGCAGATCTTGAAAAATATGGTCCTTTCAAGACTGAAGATATAGCTACTATTCCATATGAGAATGCTCAGGCTTTAATTGCAAAAAATGTAGCAACTAAGGTTCATTTGGAAGATTAAATAGAAATTATACCTTTAATCATCATAAAATATGTCTCATACAGGCGTTGAAGTATTTGATTTTCTTTTATTTTCTATTTTTCCAGTAATCGGAATTTTTCTAGTAGAAGTTATCAGCAGATTAGTAAAGGCACCGAAATGGATAAAATTATGGATACAGGCTATTGTATCAATCGGATTTGGAATATCATATGGTCTAGGAAGTCTAATTGATATTGATATTTGGTTTATTTTATCTCCACCTCGAGATTTCCCAATGACAGCTATGGTGATGTTTGCACTTGCTATAGCTTTAATTTATCAAGGAAGAAGAGCAAAAATTTCTCCTGACAAAAGTCCGTATTAATTTCGAAATCTTCTAAAAATTCGTTTTAAAATATTTGGTTTGTTACGTCCACCATCACGAATAACTTTTCCATCTCCAAATCTTTTAGCTCTAATTTGACTGAGTTTTACACATCTATGTTCTTCAGGTAATCTATGTTCTGCACAAAATGGATCTTTGCAATAATTACATTGAAAAGGCATATCAGTTAAATCTCCACAATAAGCGCATTTTTCAGACTGCATATTTTGTAATACTATTTTTCTTTTAATAAAGGTGCTAGAATTTTCTTGAAACTTCTTAATGTCTAAACATTTTTACAATGTTCAACCATAGTTTGCTTGAAGATTATATGATTAAAGATAAAGTTGCAATAATTACCGGAGCCAGCAGTGGAATAGGATTTGCTACTGCTTTGGCCTTATCAAAAGCAGGTGCAAAAGTTGCAATAGGTGCTAGAAGAGTAGATAGATTAGAAGAACTTGCAAAAAAAATTACATCTGATGGTGGAGAAGTATTTTTTCAAAAATTAGATGTAACACAAAGATCTGAATGTGAAAATTTTGCAAAAGCCGTTTTAGAGAAATGGGGCTCTATTGACATTCTTATAAATAATGCAGGTTTGATGCCTTTGAGTTTATTCAAAAACCTCAAAGTTGATGAATGGGATAGAATGATTGATGTGAATATCAAAGGTGTTTTGTATTCTACAGGAGCTGTAATTTCACATATGAAAGAAAAGAAATCAGGCCATATAGTTAATCTTTCATCAGTAGCAGGAAGAGTAGTTTTTGCCGGTGGTAGTGTTTATTGTGCAACTAAATATGCCGTTGCAGCATTTACTGAAGGATTAAGACAAGAATTCAGTGTTCGTTCTAACATTAGAGTAACTAGCATTGAACCAGGAGTTGTTGCAACAGAACTTAATGATACCATTACTGATGAATCCTTGAAAGGATTTGTTGAAAATGCAAAGAAAATGAAAGCATTACAAGCAGAGGATATTGCAAATGCAATTTTGTATGCAGTTGATTCTCCATCACATGTTAATGTAAATGAGATTTTGATACGACCTACAACTCAAGCACTTTAAATTGACAAATATTCCACATGTTGTAATTTTAGGTGGAGGTTTTGGTGGACTCTCAACTGCAAATGAATTAAGAAACACATTACCATCATCACAAGTAAAAATTACTGTAATTGATAAAAAAGACTGGTTTATGGTAGGATTTGCAAAGTTATGGATCATAAATGGAACTCGCACTTTTGAAAATTCAACCGGATCATTAAATGAATTACAAAAAAAAGAAATTGATTTCATTAAAGATGAAATTATATCCATTAATTTTGAAAACAAAAATGTAAAAACAAAAACTAAAGAAATTTCATTTGATTTTCTAATTATTTCAATGGGGGCAGTATTAGCTCCTCAAAAAATTCCTGGATTAGAACAAAACGGATTTAATCTTTATGATCATAATCAACTTTTAGAAATACGTGAAAAACTTGAGAGTATTGAATCTGGAAAAATTGCAATTTCTATAATGGGAATGCCTTACAAATGTCCTCCAGCACCGTTTGAGGCTAGTTTATTGATAGATTCTATGCTTCGAAAACGAGGAATTCGTGATTCTGTACAAATTGATTTTTACAGTCCTGCTCCTATTACTTTACCAGCTGCTGGACCTGAAGTTAGTAAACAAATTCTTGAACTAGTAAATTCTGAACAAATTGTTTTTCATAATTCGTGTAAAATAAAATCTGTTGAATCTAAAAAATTAATTTTTGAAGATAGTGAAGCTGATTTTGATATACTTTTAGCTATTCCACCACATATTGCTCCTAAAGTAATTTATGATTCTGGATTAGCTAAAGAATCTGGATTTATTCCAATAGATAGAGATTGTAAAACACCAATTGAAAATGTCTTTGCAGTAGGTGATGTAACTAGTTTAACAGTTGCAGAAAAAATGGCAGTTCCAAAAGCTGGAATTTTTGCAGAAGGAGAAGGTATTACAGTAGCAAAAAATATTATTGCAAAAATCCAATCTAAAGAAGAATTTGCATTGTTTGATGGAAAAGGTGGGTGTTTTATTGAATCTGGCAGAGACACTGCATCTGTAATTGAAGTTGATATGTTTTCACAATCAAAACCATTGACAAATCTTACAGAGTCAACAACTGACAATCTTTCTAAAAAAATAGAATTTGAAAAAGAAAGACTATCAAAATGGTTTTAGTTTATTCATCTGAATCTTTACTTTTTGAGAGATGTTCTAAAATTGCTTTAACTCCTACATCTATTTCTTGATCATTCTTTGAAAGATTGAGTTTTTCTGGAATGTTGTTTTTAAAATCTTCAGCTTCTGTTTCTATACTTCTTCTTTGAACACAATCAAGATGATCTTGATTTGTAGCAGAAATCTTATGACAAATATTGCAAAGTTTCATTAATTCTGTTTATCAATAGGACGATTTAATAATTTCATTTTGTGCCTCTGAAACGAGGGATCGTAGTCTAGCTTGGTATGATACTAGTCTGGGGGACTAGTGGTCGCAGGTTCAAATCCTGCCGATCCCATTATAATTTTAGAATTTTGAGTAATTTTTCAAAATTTTCTTGTGATTTTTCTAGTTTGTATGATTTTAGTGCTCCAATAATTTTTTCTTTGGATGAATTTTTGTAAATTTTTTGAGCCTTTTTGGAAATTCCAGATCCAATGAAAAAGGCTTGAGTAATTGATGTAACATTAGATGGTCTTCTCTTCGTACTTGAACTTTCAAAATCAATTAGCGAAGATTTTGTTTTTCCTACAATAACATGTTTTGAAATATTACTTAATTCACCATGATCAAATCCCATTTGATCTAATCTATAACAATCTTCTAATACACTTTTTATTGTTGATTTTAATTTTTTTGCACTTCCAACTCCTTTCAACATCTCAATCCAATTACTGAATTTCTCTCCTTCAAGATATTCCATAACTAAGAAATTTTTACTAACATCAATCATTTTTGGACCGACTTTAACTGAATTAACTAATTTTAATAACACTGCTTCATTTTTCATATCTTTTCTTGGAGAATCAGTTCTTCTAATTTTTAGGGCGACTTCTTTGTTACCTTTCTTTGCAATTACTACAACACCAGTGTACCCTTTTCCTAAACTTGCTAAATTTCCAAGTGTAGTAGGACCAATTAAAGAAATTGATTTAATTTTTAATTTTTCTAATTCATTTATTCTTGATTTAATTTGACGACTAGTTGCATTTGGATATCCTATAATGTTTGAATATGGTTCTTCTAAAAATTTCTTAATTGAAATGAAGGAGTGTGCCATCTACTGAAATCAATTCAGCCGCTTCCTCTTTAATTGATTTGCTTAGATTTTTGTTTCCTACAGATATCTTGAAACCTCGTTTAAAATCACTTTGAAGACCTTTTGGTATGCCTACCTGAAGATTTTTCTTCAAAAATTCTTTCATAAAATTTACTGCATCAGCATGATTTCTTTTTTCTAAGGAAATTATTTTTCTATTATTTCCCACCCATACCAATTCTGCATTTTTGAGATTTTTAGCAATGAAGCTATGGGTGCTATCTTCTCTGAAAAATTCAGGTCCACTTTTGGAATAGATTTCACTGATTTTGGTAGACTCTAAAAAGAACAAAAGATATGCTTCTTTTTGTTGATCTGTGTGAGATTTACTTCTTAGTACAGTAAACCCTCCTAATTCTAACTGAGTGGACAATGTTGAAGTTGCTCTTTTAATTTGTCCCCAGATAATATCTGGACTTCTAGCTTTGAAATTAAATTTTACAATCAATAAATTATTCCAAAATTTATTTGAGATTTTTAATTTTCTAATTTTAAAAAATCCTAAACTTGGTTTCTGTTTAAATGCTCTTGAAATAAGAATAAATTTTCCAATATTTTCATCAGAAATAGCAGCAGCTAAATTTCGATTACTATCTATGGGATCAATTACTACAATTGATGTATCGAATTTTTTAGTTGTTTTTCCAATGATTTGATTTTCATTAATTTTTGAAATTGATTTAATTAGATTTTCAAAACTTCCAAATTCTAAAATCAAAACTTCTGAAACATATCCACTGAATCCTTGTTTTGCTATTTCTGCACCATAAATTCCATTTGACTTTAGAAATGTCTTCAAAACTCGTACTTCGTTTCTCATTTTTGGTGTTAATGATTTTTCCATAAATTTTGTATGAAATGGTGATCTATCTGCAGCACTTTTCCATTCTCCAATCTTTACATCATAACATGGTACAACATTGATCTTAGTATTTTTAATTTTAGCTTCAACGTATGGATGTTGAGAATATCTAATGTAAGGAGAATATTTTTTCAACGAATTAAATCCAATTTTTTTAGAAATTTTCTCAAATTTTTCTTCAGATACATTTTTTTTGAATTTAATGAATATATCCACATCTGCATCTTTACTTAGCCAAGTTCCCTTAGCAAATGATCCACCAAATTCTAATCCTACCACTTCTGAATATTTTTCAATTTCTTTTTCAACTAATCTAAAAGCTGTTTCTGCAATTTGCTTCTTTGATTTTTCTATTATTTTTGAAGGTATTACAGATTTAGAAACTTTAGAAATTATTGGATTCATTTTTTTGCATTAACCTCCACCAAATCTGAATAAATTGGTCCATTTGTAGTAAGCACACTTTTTTTCAATTTAATATTTGACACCTTTTGAATTCCAAAATTTATCATTTTATGACTTTTCAATTCTCCTGATATATCTCCAATCTTCTTTTTAATTCTAAATACTGTGATATGAGGTTTGAATGGTTTATCTGAAAAAAATCCCAATGGTTCTAACACTTTTTCCACTTTTTTGGATAATTGAATTAACATATTTCCTCCAACTTCATCTGTTCCAATCCAAACCACTCTTGGAGACTTGGATTTGGGAAATGCTCCAATTTCTTTTAGATTGACATCAAAACTTGAAAATTCGATTGTTTTAAGAGATTGAATAATTTTTTGAGCAATTTCCTCTGAAATTTCTCCTAAAAATTGTAAAGTAAAATGTAGATTTTTCAATTCTACAGGTTTAGCATCAATATTGACATTTTCTTGAAATTCCTTTATTAAATTTATTATATCATTATTTGTAATTTCAATAGCTACAAAAACACGCATCATAATATTTTTTGAAGTATGTTTATAATAATTTCCGGTAGCTTCATAGACGAGCCTTTTTTTTGATATATGTTGACGAAACTAATTGTATGTTTAACAGGAATGCCCGGAGCAGGGAAGTCTACTATTGCAGAAGGATTGCAATCTAAAGGCTATGAAATAATCAATATGGGAAATACTGTCAGAGAAGAAGCTAAAAAAAGAAATTTAGAATCCACTAGAGAAAATTTAGGAAAATTAATGCTTGAGTTAAGAGAAAAAAATGGTCCTGGTGCCATAGCTGAATTAGTTAAACCACAAATCGAATCTTCAACTTCAAATGTAATTTTAATTGATGGAGTTAGATCCAATGATGAAATTCAAGTACTAAAAAAATATGGTACAGTAAAATTATTAGCAGTTCATGCTTCTACTGATACTAGGTTTAATTTCTTACAAAAAAGGGGAAGATCAGATGATCCTCAAACAAAACAACATTTTGAAGAAAGAGATAATCGTGAATTAGGAGTTGGTGTAAGTAATTCTATTGCACTTTCTGATAATGCAATATCTAATGTCGGTAAAACAAAAGAGGAATTAATTGAACAAACTTTTAAAATTATTCAAAAATGGTTAGAATGAAAATTCCAAACATTAATTGTAAAATTGAAATGGTTTGCCCAGTAAATTTATCAGAAGATCCTGATAAAGTTATACAAGCAATTTCTAATATTTTCCCACACTCAACTATAAAAAATGAAAATTTTTCAATTAAAGCACAATCAAATGAATTAAGATCTTTAGAAAAAATTTATGAATCTATTGTATCTACACAATCTCAAAAAAGTTATACGCGTAATTTAGAAAATAATTTAGACGGAAACAGTACTTGGTTTTTTCTAAATAAACAAGCCGCTTTTGTAGATCAAGTTGCAATATGTGATGAAGCAGAAGAATCCCCTCTTGGACCAATTAAGGTAATTCTAAATTCATCAAACATTGATGGAATAATTGATTGGATTTCCTATCAAAATAGTTGAAAATTAGCTAAGAAAATTCACTCATTTTTGACTATTTTTTTCAGTTTGAATCTAAAATCTACTTTCTTAAATTACTCTATGATGTTCATTAAACTAGGCATAATTGCAGGCATTGTAATCTTAGGAGGGATGATATTTTCAAATGAAATTGATAACTTGTTTCCTACAACTTCGGCAACTGTACTTGATTCTCTAAAAAATGATGTAAGTATTTTTGGTTCAAAGGCTTCTGATTCAGTAGAACAAAGAATTGATTCATCAATAGATAAGATCGTAGATAAAACAAGTCAATCAATATCTAATGAAATAAGTGAAACTGGTGATAAAATATCAGATAAAATCTCTGAAGCAAAAGAATCATCTCAAAAAATAATAAAAGAAGAAATTTCAAATTTTAATCCAATAGAATCAATTCAAAATATTTTCAGTGGTAGTTAAAATTCTGGTTCAACCAGTCAATCATCAACCCAACAATATTTCATCTCAAAATACTATTTCAATAATACCTGAAACTCTTTCTTTATCTACTAAACAACAATCAGATGATAATATTCTACTTCAATATGTTGATACAAGTGGAAAAACAAAAAGCGTTAATGTAATAATTAGAACTACTGACAAAGAAATTTTTTCTGGTACTTTCTTTACTTCAAAGTTTGATACTAATGTAAATGATGCAACAGGAATTCCATATTATGTAAATATGATTGTAGAACATGAAGATTATGGAACAGTTACTTCATCAGTTTATAATCCAGGAGATCCTTCTGATACCAAAATCAACGGTATTTTTTCACAACCATAGTTTATTTTTTAAATAGTGAAACTAATTTTGGTAGAATTTCTACACTTGTATTTCTAATAATTTCATCCATTTCTTCTGACATCTCTGTTTTTTCTGGATTAATTTCAATTAATGTTGCATTATTTTGTTTTGCATATAGTGGAAGTGTATTTGCTGGAGATACTACAAGCGATGTTCCCACTATCACCATTAAATCACATTGACTTGCAAATTTAATAGCATTTTGCCATACATCTTGTGGTAGTGGTTCTCCAAACCATACTACATCAGGTCTTAGTATATTCCCACATTTACAAATTGGTGGAAAATCAGAAATTTCAGTTAAAATTTCTTCATTATAATCACAAACAGAACATTTGATCTTTACAATACTTCCATGTAATTCTAGAACATTCGAACTTCCAGCTTTTTTGTGTAATCCATCAATATTTTGTGTTAGAACCATAACTTGGGCATACTTTTCAAGTTCAGCAATTGCATTATGCCCTGGATTTGGTTGTGCCTGAAAAATATTACTTCTTCTCTCATTATACCATTCCCACACCAATTTGGGATTTTCATAAAATGCGTCAATGGTAGCAAGCTTCATTGGATCATAATTTCGCCATAATCCGTCTTTGTCTCTAAATGTGGGGATTCCACTTTCTTGTGAAATTCCAGCTCCCGTGACAAAAACAATTTTTTTATAATTTTTAATTTGATCACTGATTGATTCAAACATTTCATTTAATTTCTATCTCTAAGAGATCTTTTGCAGTAATTACTGAATCATGAATTTCTTTAGCTTCTTTCAAATGTCCTTCTTCATTTTTGTATCTAGCTGAAAAATGTGTTAAAACTAAATTTTTCACTTTAGCATTTTTTCCTAATATTGCAGCTTGCTTTGCAGTAGAATGATATGTATCCTTTGCTCTGTCTTTTTCTTCTTCTAAAAATGTTGAATCAAATACTAGATAATCACAATTCTCAAAAAATTTTTCTAATTCCATAGTTGGCATTGTATCACCAGAAATTCCAATTTTTTTACCTGGACGTTTTTCTCCTAATATTTGATCTGGCTTTATTATTTTATCATTAATTGTAATATCATGACCTTTTTGTAAATCACTCCATAGTTTTCCTTCAGGGATTCCTAATTGTTTAGCCTTATCTAGATTAAATCGTCCAGGTTTATCTTTTTCTTCAAATAAATATGAAAAAGCAATTACTGAATGATTTGCTTTACATACGTAAATAGAAAATTTTTCATCCTCAAACACTTTTCCTTCTTTGATGGTAGTAATTAAAACAGGAAATGATAATCCAAAATTTAACACTTTGATGTTTGCTGCAATGAATTCTTCAATTCCATTTGGTCCAAAAATTTCTAATGTTTCAGTTCTATTTTGCATTGACATAGTTTGTAATAATCCTAAAATTCCTACACAATGATCTCCATGCATATGTGTAACAAACAATTTCATTTTTTTATTCCAACCCAAACCTGATTTCATAAATGATATTTGAGTAGATTCTCCTGCATCAAACATTAAGATCTCACCATCTCTTTCTAAACAAATACATGATAATCCTCTATTTTCAGTGGGTTGGGCAGCAGAAGTACCTAGGAATACAAGTTTCATTTTATCAGAATTGTTCTTGTCAAGCTTTTATGCCTATAGATATGATATTTTTTTAATCCACTTAATTTTGAGTTAAAATCCATTTCTTTTTTGTACATAATTGCCACTCTCTTTCGTTTAGGTAGCATTGAGAAAAATTTCTTCAATATTTCTTGAGGTTTTTCTGATGTTTTTGAGGCTGTTCCATATGGCAAATCAGTTACAATCCCATTAAATTTATCTGATATTTTTGATAATCCATGAAATTCTGAGTTCAAAACTTCCGAATGATAATTATTCACTTTAATATTTTTTTTAGCAATTTCACACATTTTTTCATCAAAATCCAATCCTATCCCATGAATTCCCATAGATTCTGCTTCAAGTAATGTAGTGCCTGTTCCACAAAACGGATCACACACGGTCTCTCCTTTTTTCATTCCAATTAGATTAATCATTACTCTGGTTAATTTCCAATCCAATTCATGAGGGTATTTTTTGATCTTTTTTGGTCTTATTTGTTCTTTAGATCGTTTTGAAAATCCAAAAAAGTTTTCATTATTTGTAAAAATTAGATATACTGTAATATCTGGATTTTCTAAATTCACTTTTGCATGAGAAAACTTTGATATCATATCTCCCATAGAACTTTCTAATTCTGGAACATTGAATTGATTTGATGATAAATTAATCACTCTGCAAACAAAACTTTTTGCATTTTTCAAAACCCCGAGATTTTCTTCATCTAGAAATAATCCTGACATTTTTCGTAAAATTTGTCCTGAAATTTTTACAAAAGTAGCACGTTTTGTTATTTCATTTACATTTGTTTTAGATTGAACAATTACTAAATTAGAAATTATTTTGATTTTAGAGAATCTATCATACATTTTTGCTATTGCTGTGATTTCATCCGTTGCAAGTTCTAGATGATCTTTAGATAAAACAAAAAAACTTTCTGGCATAATTAAATTGCCTTTGCAATTATACTAGAAATGTCTACAATAGATGTTTTACCTGGGATTGTATTTGCACTAATAATTTTTGTAACACCAGCTTTTTTAATTCTTTTTTCTGCATCATTCATTAAAAGTGCATGTGTACATGCAACATAGACTTTTTTACATTTTTGTTTTTTAAGAAATTGGGTAGCTTTCACAATACTTCCTCCGGTACTAATCATATCATCAACTAATATCAAATCTCTATTTGCAACTTCATTTAGATTCTTTGTTTTAATCTGAACCTTACCTGTTTTTCTATCTCTTTTTTTCTCTAAAGCAATGTATTCTGAACCTAATTCTTTTGCAAATTCTTGTGCCCTTTCTTTTCCTCCTTGGTCTGGCGATACAACAAGTGGATTTTTCAGGCTCAATTTCTTGAAATATCGTACAAGTTCGGGAATTGCAGAAACATTCTTTGTTTTAATAGAAAAATGTTTGAATCCAATCATACTGTGAATATCAACTGCTATAATTTTTGATGCACCAGCTCCTTTGAATAATTTACCAAGAACTTTCATCGTCACAATTTCTCCTGGTAAAAATTCTCTATCCTGTCTTGCATATCCCATATATGGAATTACAGCAATTACTTCTGATGATGTTTCTTTTGCTTTTGAAATTAGTGATAATGCTTGAAGTAGATTTGTATCAACTGGAGGGTAAATTGATTGTACGACAAT